>JBGCEM010000018.1:0-18963 GCA_045106335.1 Paracoccaceae bacterium
GTGCGCGAATGGCAGGTAAGTTTGGTGTTTCCATGACTGATCCTCCGATCCGCCAATCCCTCCCACAACGACAACCCGACGTTGACGGGAGCACTTTATCACAAGATGCTGCGCCGCATCCGATGACCGGTATGAGCCCACACCGGACCTGTTAATTTTGTGCTGCGTGCGCTCGCAGCGCGGAAATTGCTGCAACTGCGTAAATCTCTACGCCGCTGCGCGGCGGAAATTCCGGACATTCAAGCGAGCCGCAGCGAAAACGACACGGCCAAGGATCAGGTCGCGGGACGACATGAGCTTTCGGTGCGGTTGCGCAAATGTCTAGTTTTGCGAACCGTTCAACAAAAAGAACTTTGTGGGAATCACACCTAATATCAGTATTTCAATCTGAATTATCATTCTTGGACTGATCTGCTGACCAGGTTCCCGCCGCCTCTGCGGCAACGTGCGATCCCGTTGGCACGACACCCAGATAGCTTTCGGTCTCATCTGGCGGCCGTGCGGCGCTTTGGGTCATCCGGTATAAGGCAAAGGCCGCGATTGCCAGAAAGGTCGTGGTAAGGATGATCCAAAACATGTAAGCGCCATAAGTTTGCATTGCGAAACCTGCCGCCAATGGACCTAAGATAGCGCCAAAACCGAATGTTAGAACCAACGCCCCAGAGGCGGCGGGCATATCCTCGCGCTGTATAGCGTCATTCGCGTAGGCTAGAAGCAGTGCGTAAAGCGGCATGGTCACACCTCCGACGAGGAACGCTATCAAAAATAGGTTTCCGTGGTCTTCGTTTGCGCTCCAACCAAACAGACAAAAAACCGCACCAAGTGCCGACGTCACAAAGATGACGTGCCTCCGGTCCACCCTGTCAGAAATCCAACCAATGGGAACCTGTAACAGAAGGGGTCCAATAAAGAGCATCGCCATAAACAGGGAGACTTGTTGTGCAGTTAAGCCGATCTGTGAGGCAAACACGGGGCCCATCCCCGCTTGTGTTGCGAATATTGTTCCAAGAAAAAAGACGCCAACTGTGCCGAGCGGGGCCGCGCGTAAAAGGTCCTTCAACTCCATAGTGCGGGACATTTCCACAGCAGGGTTAGGTGAGACCGATAGAAGAATCGGACCAAATGAGATTGAGATTAAGATCGAGGCCACAATGAACAGTGATGACGTGCTCGCGTCGCCGAACGTCAGCAGCCCCTGTGCGCTGATCATGCCAAGGGTCTGGGCGATCATGTAGATCGACAAAATCGTGCCACGGTTTTCGTTTGTGGCCTCTGCGTTCAGCCAACTTTCCGCGGTTACATAGATGCCTGCCATACAAAACCCGATCATGACGCGTAACACTGTCCACGCTAATGGGTCCACCCAAAGGGGCAAGGCGATCAAGCCCGCAGACAGGAAACTGCCCACTGCGGCGAACACTCGGATATGGCCGACGCGTTGAATCAATTTTGGTGTACTGCGAGCACCCAAAAGGAAGCCGCCAAAATAAGCCGACGTGACAATGGCAAGCGAACCTGCCGAAAAGTCCTCGATATCGCCACGCAGTCCGACAAGTGTAAAGTGCATGCCGTTACCAAGCATGATGAAGAAGATTCCTACCAGAAGCGGTACCATAGCTAAAACTGCCTGTTTCATCGCGTAGCCCCTTCGTTCTAGGTTGATAGCCAAAGGCTCTTTGAACCCAAAGTCGCCAGTATTTGCCAAATTGGGACCCCCATATGGCAGCCCTTAATGTCATTGTTTCTAACATCGCAAGTTGTTGTGCGACTAACCGAGCTTGATCGAGCGCGCTCAGGCATCTTTTGGCGTGCTATGGTCCATTCTTGGTGGTGAATAGGCCTCGATTGACCCAGTATGCCCTACGAATTTTTCGACACTCACAAGGCAGCTATGCGCAGTAGGGCCTTGCGCCAACTTTGATGTCCCTTTGTCACGCGTTAGGGTATTAGGGTTGCCATTGCGGCACAATAACGTTCCATTTGATTGAAGCTGGGCGTCCAACCATGCGCCTGTACTAATCGAAATGCAGCCTTGCATCAGCCCGGAGTGAAGTCTCGCAGACACCAGACAGGCCCCGCGGTCGTTGAAAACGCGCAGCAGATCGGAGTTTTCGATACCAAGTCTTTTCGCATCCACCGGATTAAGGTCGGCGACAGTTCTGCCATTGACCTTGGCTGCACGGCTTTCGGGGCCGTGATCCAACTGCGAATGGAGCTTGTCGGCGGGCTGTCCCGAAATCAGCTGAAAAGGATGCTGTCGGGCGGCATTTCCGAGCCACTCTGTCCGAGGGTACCATGCGGGATGCGGCAGAAGATCACTGTTGTGAAAGGCCGCTGCATGATCTGCGCAAATCTCGATCTTCCCCGACTTCGTCTTTAGCGGTTCTGTTTCCGGTGCTTTCCGGAATGCCGCCAAGGCCCCGGAATCAGGTTCATCCGGCGCGATATGGTGCCACCCTTTCGCAGAAAATTCAGCGTAATCGGGCAAATCAATGCCAAGCAGCGCAGCTTTTTTGCGGCTCTCATCATAAATCCAGCTCAGCCATTCGTCGGAACTGCGATCTTCGGTAAAGGCTGCCTCGACGCCGAGACGACGGCTCAGGCTCGTCAGGATGGCATAATCGTCCCGTGCATCTGCATGTGGCGCAACGACGGCATCCATTGCGACGATATAGGGATCGCGTGGGGTGATCATCAAATCGCGCCGTTCTAATTGGGTCGTGCAGGGCAAGACAATGTCAGCCCGTTTGGCCAATGCGTTCCAACACCATTCATGGGCAATTATTGTGTCTGGTTCTTGCCATGCTTGTTCGAGCCTCGTGAGGTCCTGATGATGGTGAAACGGGTTACCACCTGCCCAGTACACGAGTTTGATATCGGGAAATGTGTGTGTCTCGCCGTTAAATTGGAATGTATCACCAGGGTTCATCAGCATGTCACTGATGCGGGCTACAGGGATAAAGTTTTTGATTGGGTTTTGGCCTTGGGGCAAAGATGCAAACTTGGCCGCGCGCCGTTCCATGCCAATTGAATTGGCGGCGCAATATCCAAATGCGATTCCAGCCCCCGGTAACCCGATCTCGCCAAGCATCGCGGCAAGCGTCGTGGCCATCCAAAATGACTGCTCGCCATGCTCTTGTCGGGTCAATGACCAACTGACAGAAATGAGAGTGCGTGAATTCACCATGCGTGCGGCCAAATCCCTGATGGTATCGATCGGAACTTGGGCTATCTCTGCTGCCCACTCCGCGGATTTTTCGATCCCGTCTGTTTGGCCAGTCACATAATCTGCGAAGGTGTCGAAACCGACAGTGTATTGATCCAGAAACGCTTGATTTTGCCAATCATTTTTCAACAGTTCATGGGCAAGCGCCAGCATGATTGCCACGTCGCTACCGGGGAGAGGCGCAATCCAGTCTGCGTCAAGATCGACCGCCACATCGCTTTTGATAGGTGAGATATTTACGAAGGAGACGCCGTTTTCCTTGGCATCCGTTAAGGCTGTGCGCGCACGATGTGAGCCGGTTCCACCAGAACTAATCTGGCTGTTGCGCAAGGGCATGCCACCAAACGCCACAAGCAACTCTGTGTTCTCGACCACCGATTGCCAGCTTGGCGGGTTGTGGATGAACTCTGAGGGATTTCCTAAGATGTGCGACAGGATCACTTCGCCTGCGGCTAGGGAATAGGTGTTCACCGATTTCGTGTAGCCACCGATGCAATTGAGAAAGCGGTGCAGCTGGCTTTGAGCGTGGTGAAAGCGGCCTGCACCTGACCACCCATATGACCCGCCATAAATGGCTTCGTTTCCGAAAGAGGTTTTGACGCGGGTCAGTTCGTCAGCGACCAACTTTTCTGCCTCGTCCCATGTGACCTGAACAAATTTGTCACTACCACGCATATGTGTTGCGGCCCCAGGGCCGTTCTCAAGCCAGCTTTTGCGAACCATTGGTGCATCAATACGCAGGTCGTCATCCAGCGTACCAATATAACCGTTCGCGATCAGGGACGGGTTTGGATCGTGCTCAAACGGATGCAAGGCGCGTAGTTTTCCGTCTTCGACCTCGGCGCGGTACACCCCCCAGTGCGCGGCCGTCAATGGCATGTTCTGGATCGGCGGTTTAGGCGGCATTGAACTGGTCAATCATATCGTCCCATACAGGCACCAAATCCATCAAACCGTCCCAGAATGATTGATCCCGGCGGCGGTCAAAGGCTTCAATTGATGTGCCTTGCTGTTCAACCCAAGTGTAGTAGGCAAGGTTGAAGATGCGCTCGCGGTCCATGCGACCCAACTCTTGGGTGTGATCAACACCTGCACCAAGTATATGTTGACCAAAGGCCTCTGCGGCCTGCACTTCATCAAAGCCCTGCGCGAAGCGCTTGTCTTTCGCAATCGCCATTTCAGTGTGATACATATCCGCGCCATCGGTCGCGACGGTCATGACCACATCATTCGCGCCAAGGTCGTGGAATTTTGCGTATTTTATCGCGCCGATGATATTGGCGATGGACGACAGGCCTAGATCACTCAGTTGCGCGACCTGTTCCTGAGTCATGCCACGTTGTTGCGAAAGATAAGCGCGACCCGCGGTGGTGTTGAAGACGAGGTTCAGATCGTCGCAAGCGGCATCCGAGACGCCGATGACAAAATCAGACCCCATCACATTGTGGATCAGCGGAACATGCTTGTCACCAATGCCCTGAATGTTGTGTTCACCATAACCATTGTACAAAAGCGTGGGACATTCCAGTGCTTCGATCACACCTGTCTGGGTCCCAAGCGCCTTTTTGAGGTGATCACCTGCGGCCAGCGTTCCGGCAGACCCAGTCGCGGCGACAAAGGCGCGCGCAGTTTGCGTGCCGTCAGAATTCAAGTGATCGAAAATCCGTTGCATCGCGGGGCCGGTCACAGCCCGGTGGATGATGTAATTCCCAAACTCCGCAAACTGATTAAGGATCAGGTTCTCGGGGTCTTGTTCCAGATCGTGACACGCATCGTAAATTTCTTTAACGTTACTTTCCGTGCCAGGCGTGCGGTAGATGTCGTTAGGATCTGCCAGCCAGCGATTGAGCCAATCAAACCGTTCCTTACTCATGCCTTCGGGCAGAACAGCGACCGAACGGCACCCCAACAGCGTGGCAATCGCCACACCCCCGCGACAATAATTGCCGGTCGAGGGCCAAACAGCTCGGTGTCGGGTGGCGTCAAAAGCGCCCGACATCAATCGCGGGATCAGGCAGCCATAAGCAGCCAAAACCTTATGCGTGTTGATCATCGGAAAACGGTTGCCTAGGGCAACAACCACTTTTGCTTTCACACCTGTCAGAGCTTCGGGGAGAACGATATGCTCTGGCACCGACACCAAGCTGCGGCGGTCTGCCCCGTTGTGCCAATGCACACGAAATAGGTTTCGAGGGTCGGGGGCGTCAGGGTCCGCGTCTGAAATCTCAGCCAACTTGTTGGCGAGTTTCGCGCAGGGGTCAGCAAGATCAGAAATGCGTGGCAGGACAACACCTGTGCCTGCCAAGCTCTTGATGTTGCGATCATAGGCGTCTTGATCGACGACAGTGGTTTCTAATCCTGCGGTCATATTAATATCCTTCGAAAAACCCTGAGTGACATGCATCACGTTAGGCAATTTGCAGGATCGATTTACGCAAAGATGAAATGAATTACGACGAATTTAGTCGCAAATTTCCCCGATATGGAGGCCAGAGACTATCCCAACATGCGCTTGCTTTGCGGATCATGGAACGGCACCAAGCTCAGCTCAGCCTCAATCTCCTGACCTTCGACCATGACTGAGTACCGCCCTTGTTCGAGGCCTTGTTTGTCCGATTGGTCCTGAGCAAGTGATACAAAACACAGCCCCACCGCTACGCCGACAGTATGGCCATAGGCGGCTGAGGTGACATACCCCACCACTTTCCCGTCGCGTAAAACGGGTTCATTATGGTGCAATAGTGGCTGCGGATCGCGGAGCTTAATCGAACAAAGATATGGCCCGACTGCCTGCGCTCTGCGCTCCAGATAGGCATCTCGCCCAATGAAGGGGATTTCTTTGTTAGGCCGGCAGGCAAAGTCGAGACCTATCTGATGCGGCGCTTCGGTATAGGCCATGTCGTGACCCCAATGCACAAATCCCTTTTCGATGCGTAAGGCATTCAAAGCCTCGCCGCCAATGAGGCGAAGGCCGTGATCCTTACCAGCCTCCATCAGGATATCGAACACATGTTCAGCGAAGTCGGGCGTGACAAAAATTTCCCAACCCAATTCACCGGAATAGGACAGTCGCTGGGCGGTGACTTTGGCGTGGCCGATGTGGAAAGTCTGGAAACTATTGAACCGGAATGCTTCGTTCGACAGATCAATATCACAGACAGACGCCAGCATGGCACGCGATTTTGGGCCCATCAGACCAAGAACGCCAAAGGATGTGGTGACATCGCGCAATCGAACGTCTTTACCTATTTGGATGTGATCACGCAAATGCAGATAGTCACGGCGGGTGTGCGAGATTGAACTCATCACCATGAAGCTATCAACTGCATGGCGGGCGACTGTGACGTCGCTCTCTATCCCGCCACGCTCATTGAGCATCAAGGTGTAGGCGACGCGGCCCGGTTTCATGGACATGTCGTTGGTGCAGATACGTTGAAGGAAAGCTTCTGCATCTTTACCTTCGACCATCAACTTACCCAACATTGAATAGTCGATCATCGCGACATCTTCGCGGGCCGCCTTCTGCTCTGCTTGGGCGTCGGCGAACCAGTTTTGCCGGCCAAAGCTGTACGCAATTTCGGGTGTTACACCCGCTGGTGCGAACCAACCGGGGCGCTCCCAACCTTGGGTTTCTGTAAAGTAGGCACCGTTGGCTTTCATGGC
The DNA here is from genome assembly GCA_045106335.1 of Paracoccaceae bacterium. GTDB lineage: Bacteria > Pseudomonadota > Alphaproteobacteria > Rhodobacterales > Rhodobacteraceae > Aliishimia. The sequence continues at coordinate 6,890 of JBGCEM010000018.1, forward strand.
ATGGTGAAACGGGGTGCGGCGCAGGTTTCGGGCGGTCTCACGTTGACGGTTCGGCCAATGCATCGCGTAGGTGAGGACCAGAGTTTCAGGACAGCGTTCGCGCAGATAGATGTCGCGGGCCTGAAATTCTTCACAGCGTTTTGGATCCATTTCGGCCAAGTCCATTGGCGCATGGCCCTTCATGATCCAATCGGCAAGTGCTTTTCCTGCTCCGGGGCCGGATTGAATGCCCGTTGAGTTTACCCCAGCGAGCACGAAGTATCCTTTGATGTCGGGCGCTTCTCCCAAGGTGAATCGGCCATCATATGAGTAGCTTTCAGGCCCATTAAAGAAGGTGCGAATGCCTGTTTCCTGTAGCAAAGGCACGCGGTTCATTGCAAGCTTAAGTACCTCCATCACGTCGTCTTCAACGAAGGGCAGGCTATCAAATTCAAAGCTTTCTGGAATGCCGTCTTTGGCCCAAGGTTTGGCGTGGAAATGAGCGAAACCAAATAGGAGCTTACATGCGTCCTCTTTCCAATAGGTGCCGTCGCAATAGGACCTCAGCACTGGCAAGTCACTGGGCAGGTCTTTGATAGCCTCAGTGACGAGGTAATAGTGTTCGCAGGCATGAAGGGGCACGCCGACGCCGTTTTTCTGACCCAACTCTCGCGCCCACATGCCACCACAATTGACTACAACGTCGGCTGTGATTACGCCCTGATCAGTACGCACACCACGGACTTTTCCGCTCTCGACATGAACCTCTTCGACCTTGATATTCTCAAGGATTGTGGCCCCGTGCATGCGGGCGCCCTTGGCCAACGCCATTGTCAGATCGATGGGATTGGCCGAGCCGTCGCTGGGCATATGGATGCCGCCCAAGACGCCATCGGGGTTTATCAAGGGCCAGCGCTCTTGGATTTCCTCTGTGGTCATTGCATGTGCCTCGACGCCAAAAAGCGAGGCGAAGTCTGCTTTGCGTTTAAGCTCGGCATGGCGTTCCGCATTAAGCGCGATTGAGATCGAACCGGATTGGCGAAAGCCCGGGTTCTGACCGGTCTCGGCTTCGATATCTTGCAACAATTCAACGCCGTATTTCGCAAAAGCTGTGGTGGAGTGACTGCCCTGAAGTTGACCGACCAATCCAGCCGCGTGCCATGTGGTGCCGGAGGTGAGTTGCTTGCGTTCCAACAAGACCACATCTTTCCAACCTTCGCGCGCCAAATGATACGCAACCGAACAGCCGTGGATACCGCCACCGATGATGACAACTTGAGCGTGTTTAGGGAGAGATTTCGCCATGAGATGGGTCCTTAGTGTTGGAACAGCCGGCCAGAATTGGTGGGTGAATGTGTCAGATGTGCGAGCCGCGCCAGATGCCATGCGAGCGCTTGATTGCTGGAGACAACAGGCTTGCCAAGATGGGCCTCTGCATGGGCAATGATAGGCAGCGCACGCAGGCTGGTGCAGGAGACAAAGACCGCATCGCAATCTTCGCGAGCTCCAATGGACTTTACCGCATCAAGGATACTGGCAGAGGTGATCCGAGCGACCGTAAAATCGTCAGATTGGTCAAACGAGGAGACCGCGTTGATGGCGATACCTGCCGCTTTGAGGTTGGCTTGCATTTCATTGGTGACGTCAGGTGCATAAGGGGTCAGCAAGGCGATACGTTCAATGTTTAGCGCGGCAAGCGCCGCTTTGCAGGCGGTGATCGGGTTACTAACCTGTGCGTCGGGGTGTATTTCCCGGATGATGTCGGCGACGCGGCCCTCTCCAATCATTGTGGCCCCCGAAGTGCAGCCATAGCCGATGGTGTCAAAACCAAATTGGGCAGGCAGAAGTGCTACAGCCTTCGGAAGATCGCGTTGCATCTGGCGCAGCGTATCAGGCGTGACTTCCATGGCATTGGGAATACGCGCGTAATAGCGCGCGATGCCGTCTCCTTGCAGGAGTGTCGCCATTTCATGCTCGATAGTTTGGTCTGTTTGCAGGCAAATCAAACCGATCCGTGCAACCTGGCCCAAGCCAGCATCAGTCTGAAAGTCCAACTGTTCGACCACAGCCGTTTCCGGTGCCATATCCATGGTTGTTTCCTCAATTAGAGTTGGTTGGTCTATACCAGATGATTCACCTTGGTATAGACCAACCAACCTGTTACTCAAAACGAAAAAAGGTGGAGCCAGCTCGAGATGAGTGATCTTTCAGAAAAACCAACAGATGGTGAGCCGAGATTTCGGATTATTTTCAACGCTCTACGCGATGAAATCACATCTGGAAACTTAGCAGAACATGCAATGCTGCCGTCCGAAAGAGGTGTTGCCGAAACATACACAGTTAGCCGGATGACGGCGCGTCGTGCTCTAGAGGCGCTGGAAACTGAAGGGCTGGCGTATCGCGAGGGGCGCAAGGGGCGATTTGTTTCACCGCGCCGACTGACATATGACATCAGTCAAATGGTCAGCTTTGCGGCGGATGCAAAGGCTAGAGGTGTGAATTTGCAGATCGATATGATCGAGGCAGGGCCGCGCGATGCCGATGAGAAATTGGCCCGTGAACTGTCTGTACAAATTGGGGAACATCTGCATGAATATACTCGGCTATTCAAGATTGATGGACATGCAATCTTCATTGAAACCGAATTCGTGATTGCCGCGCGATTTCCTGATTTGTTGCGCCATGACCTACGACAATCGACAACGCTGCTCTTAGATCAGCACTACAATACCCTTGCGCATACCGGCGATGTGATCATTCGAATGCGTGGCGTATCCGCAGATGAGGCAAAGCTGCTTGGGCTTTCTGCAAACACGGCCGGCATTGAATTGGAGCAGGTCATCAGCGACACGGCGGGCACTCCGTTTTGCATTGGTCATCAGATATGGCGCGGGGAATTGGCCGAATTTTCGGCCCGTACAATGGTGAATCCCGAAAGTTGAGTTTTTTGGAAAAGACTGCCGCATTGCCCACATTTTCCGAGTACCGTCCCGATGGGGTGGAAATCAGTGGAAATTTATCGCGATATGCGGCCTTTTTGATCTGAAATTTCGACTGACACGCGTAAATTACGCAACATCGGAACAAGGGTCGGATATGAGTAAGTTTCACCAAGAACTGACGGCAATGCGGCGTGCGTTTCACCGTGATCCCGAGCTTGGCTTTCAAGAACTGCGAACCAAGGCGGTGGTGGCGGATCGCCTGCGTGCACTAGGGCTTGAGGTGCATGAGGGCGCAGGCGTCGTCGGCGTGCTGCGCGCGGGCCGGGGCAATCGGGCAATCGGGCTACGCGCAGATATGGACGCGCTTCCGATCAAAGAAATCAGCGCCCATGATTATGTGTCGGGCAATCCCGGCGTGATGCATGCCTGCGGTCATGACGGCCATATGACGATGTTGTTGGGTGCGACCGAAATGCTGGCGAAAGACCCCAATTTTGACGGTACGGTCGTCTTTATTTTTCAGCCTAACGAAGAACATGGGCTGGGGGCACGCGCAATGATCGACGAGGGGGTCTTGGATACTTTCCCGATTGAAGAAGTCTACGCGATTCACAATCTACCCGGTGCGCCTGTCGGGCAAGTGTCAACGCGGGTCGGACAGATCTGCGCAAGCGAAAGCCTGTTTGAAATAGAGATTAGAGGTCAAGGCGGCCATGCCTCGATGCCCCATGTCGGAGTCGAAGCAATCACTGTCGGATCTGAGATGGTGCAAGCGCTGCAAACAATCGTGTCGCGCAAGCTCGCCCCCAGTGCAGGTGCAGTTGTGTCAGTCACAGAGTTTCTGACCGACGGGCAACGTAATGTGCTGGCGGGGCAGGCAATGCTAAAGGGCGACGTTCGCGCACGCCTGCCAAAGGATCGTTTGGATGTTGAGCGGTTCATGCGCCAAATCGTGGGCGGTATCGCTACGGCGCATGGGGTCACGGCCAAGGTGCAGTTTGAGACTGAGTTCATCGAGACGATCAATGCGAAAGACCCTGTCGACGCGGTTGTGCGTGCGGCAAATGCCATTGGCCTAGAGGCCATCGGGGACCGCGAAGCGATGAGCTTTTCCGAAGATTTCGCTCATTTTTGCGCAGCCGTTCCGGGTTGCTTTCTTTTGCTCGGCAACGGGGAAACTGGCCCGCATGGCCAGCCGTTACATGCAGCAGATTATGATTTTAACGACGCGCTTTTGCCTATCGGAGCGGCCTTTTGGGCCCAGCTGGTACGGGATCGCCTTCCAACCAGAGAGAACTCGCTATGAACAATCTTCTTCCCTCCGCTGATCTGGGCCATGTGTCCGCTACCCGCAAGACTGGCGACGCCGCGCATCGGGTTCTCACCGAAAGCGAATTTGCCACAGCTCGCGCCGAGATCACGGCATGGGACGGCTACGCAGCAACGCCGCTCGTTTCGCTGGCCGCACTGGCTCAAACCATTGGCGTGGGCGAGGTTCTCTATAAGGACGAAGGCCCCCGGTTTGGCTTGGGGAGTTTTAAGGCGTTGGGTGGCGCTTATGCAGCATTGAGGGTGCTTCAACGCGTAGTTTCTGAGAGGCTTGGCCAAGACGTGTCGTTGGCGGATTTGCGAAATGGCAAATATCCGGCCGAATGTGCCGCTATTACACTGGTATCAGCCACAGATGGAAATCACGGCCGGTCTTTGGCATGGGGCTGTAAGCGGTTCGGGGTTCCGTGCCGGATCTACATTCATGCCGAAGTCAGCGAGGGGCGTGCAGTTGCAATGCAAGACCTTGGTGCGGACGTCATTCGGATCGAAGGGGATTATGACGCATCGGTCACGCTAGCCAAACGAGAAGCAGAGGACAATGGATGGTTCGTTGTGTCTGACACATCATGGCCAGGTTATTCGTTGCCGCCCCGCGATGTGATGGCAGGGTACGGCGCAATGACGCAGGAAATTTGCGAAGCAATGGATCAAGCACCGACCCATGTGTTCTTGCAAGGGGGCGTTGGTGGGTTGGCCGCAGGTGTCGCTGCAGGCTTGCGCCAGTTCTGGGGCGACGCGTCACCACGCGTTGTCATTGTTGAACCAGATCTTGCGGCGTGCCTGTTTGAGAGTGGCAAGTCTGGCAATGCGACGAACGTAAAGATCGACGAAGAGACCCTGATGGCCGGCCTGTCTTGCGGCGAGCCATCGCCTTTGGCCTGGGAAATTCTGGAAGAAGAGGCGAGCGACTTCCTGACAATCCCCGAAAGTTTGGTGGCGCCGAGCGTGAGACTGTTGGCCGCCCCCTTGGACGGCGATCCAATGATTGAAGCCGGAGAGAGTGCGGTTGCTGGTCTTGCGGCGTTGATTGCGGCACGCACGAACAGTGATCTGTCCGGCAAGTTGGGATTGGACGCGCTATCGCGGGTGTTGCTCATCGGTTCCGAAGGGGTCACAGATAGAGCCATCTTCAACATGATCATGGAGGGCCGTGATGCAGCCTAAGGCACTGACGCGTGGATTTGGGACCGCTGAATTCGAGGGCCGGACTCAGAAGGCGCAGGCGCTCATGGCGCAGCAAGGTCTCGCGGGCATGTTGCTGATGAGTGAGCCCGACGTTCGGTATTTCAGCGGCTTCCAAACGCTGTTCTGGCAAAGCCCGACGCGGCCTTGGTTCTTGTTTGTGCCTGTGGAAGGCAAGCCAATTGCCGTGATCCCCGAGATCGGGGCGGCGTTGATGCGGCAATCTTGGCTTGACGACATTCGGACCTGGAGTGCGCCCGCGCCGGATGATGACGGGATCAGCTTGTTGACAGATCTCTTGTCACCGCTCGCCGCACAAAAGGCGCGGATCGGGGTGATGAAGGGGCATGAGACATTGCTTCGCATGCCTTTGGGCGATTGGGAGCGTCTTGTCACCGCGCTGCCGGGTTTGGACATCACAGATGTCACAGGGTTGGTTCAGGGTCTTCGCATGGTAAAATCCACGGCGGAGATTGAGAAGTTGTCTCATATCTGCGCAATTGGATCGGCAACGTTTGCTCGCGTCCCAGAGGTAATTTCGGAAGGGATGGCGCTAGAAGATGTGTTTCGTACATTCAGGCGCGAAGCACTGGGACAAGGTGCCGATGATGCGCCTTATGTTGTGGGTGCTGCGGATCAAGGCGGCTATGTTGATGTTATTTCGCCGCCCTCACGCCGCCCATTGCAAGCTGGTGACGTGCTGATGCTGGATACTGGCCTCACATGGGATGGGTATTTCTGTGACTTTGATCGCAACTGGGCCATTGGTCGCGCCGATGATGCCGCGCGCCATGCTTATGATGTGTTGTGGCGGGCGACAGAGGCGGGCATTGCCGCCGCGCGGCCCGGCAAAACCTGCCGTGACTTATTCAATGCCATGTCCGCCGTGATTTCCGAGATTGATGACAGTGGCGGGGACATCGGGCGTCTTGGTCATGGGCTCGGCATGCAACTAACCGAACAGCCATCGCATGCGTCATTTGATTCAACGGTATTGAAAGATAAGATGGTGCTGACGTTGGAACCATCTCTGTCGTACGGCGATGGATTGATGATGGTACATGAAGAAAACATCGTGGTTGGGCCAGATGGTCCAACCTTGTTGTCCACGCGCGCGGCACCGGAACTGCCAGTCATCTGAACAAGGAACGCCACATGGATAAATACAAACCTGGCGACGATGTCGGCACGTTAGAATTCTGGCCCTTTGATGCGCCGGCAAGTCAGTATCGCATCACCAAAGGTGACCCCAAGACCTATGGCCGCATTGATGCGGGTGGGCCGGGGCACACCACACGCTATGGGATTTGGCGCTGCACGATCGGCGCATTTGACTGTATCGAACAAGGCGATGAATTGATGACGGTTCTGTCTGGTCGTTGCAAACTTATCCAGCACGACAGTGGGGTCACCCACGATCTTGGCCCCGGTGACAGCCTGTTTGTACGGGATGGCATTCGGGTCACATGGGACGTCAGTGAGGACATCACCAAGGTTTTTTTTGGGCACAAAGCTGCAGGATATTAAGGCAGCAATGATTTGCCAGGGTGCGCGAAGAGTTGGCCAAAACCGGTCAACTGATCCTTGATGCCAGCGCGACGCAAGCAGCTCCAAAATTGGGCCTGATTGGAGGTGATCACAGGCTTTCCGGCGGCTTGTTCAACCTCTTCGATGACATCAAGCGAACGAATGCCACTACAAGACAGGAAAATCGCGTCAGCATCTGGGCGATCGATCTCTAACGCGAACTTTTTCCAATAGGCAGGTGTGACCTGACCAAACTCAATGCCCGTTTCCAGATTGAGGCCTTGAATATCAAGGATGTCGAACCCTTTCTCTATCAGGAATTCGGCCTCGGCTGCATTGATCGCATCAAGATAGGGGGTGCCTACTACCAATTTCTGTGCCCCCAACTCGCGCAAGGCATCGACAACGCCAGTGACAAGGCACATGGGCTGTGTCCATGGTGCCCCTTTTGCGATCTCTGCAAAAACACGGTTTTCGCCGTTCACAATCGACCCGCTTGTGCAGGAATAGCTGATGACACCGGGTTTCATATCAGGTTGCAGTCGCGCAGCAGCCTCGGCCATGTGGCCGAGGTGTTTGGCAAGCGTTTCAGGGGTGGTATAATCTTCTGTCTTGAGGCGCGTAATATGAACCCCGACCCCGTCAGGTGCCATAGTGAAAAAATCCTGTTCAGCGGCCAAATCAGTCGACATCAGGATAAAACCCAACCCAGCCCTATGGTAGCGCCCCCCATCCATTTCTGGAGTGCGGGGTTTGGACAGGATGACATCACCAATTTTGTACATAAAGATGTCCTTGTGTCGATCTAAACAGCTTCTTTTACAGCGCTTAAGAACTGTTGTGTTCTTTCACGTTGCGGGTTCCCGAACAACTCGGCTGGTGGTCCTTGCTCTTCAATCTTGCCGTCATAAAAGAAACAAACACGATCAGAGATGTCGCGGGCGAAACCCATCTGATGCGTGACCATCAACATCGTAAGATTATGCTCTGAGACCAGCTTGCGAATAACGTTTGTCACTTCGCCGATAACTTCGGGGTCAAGCGCCGAGGTCACCTCATCAAATAACATCACTTTTGGACGCATCGCCAAGGCGCGCGCAATCGCAACACGCTGCTGTTGACCACCCGAAAGCCGTGAAGGATGCTGGTCTTTCTTGTCAGCCATACCAACAAGCTCAAGCAGCTCCTCTCCACGATCCCGCGCTTCCGCCTTGGTCATCCCAAGAACCTGCACAGGGCCTTCCATACAATTTTCAATCGCGGTCATATGTGGGAACAGGTTAAAGTGCTGGAAACACATGCCGATATCACTGCGACGGGTCCGCAAGTGCTTGTCGCTCGCTGGGATGAGCTTTCCGCCCTTATCCATGTGCGTCAGTGGTTTGCCGTCGACATAAATCACACCGCCGTTGATCTTCTCGAGAGTCATCAGCATCCGCAGAACGGTTGTCTTACCAGACCCAGAAGGGCCAATGACCGAAACCATTTCACCTGCAGATACATCTAGATCGAGGTCATCCAAAACCACCAGAGAACCATACGCTTTGCGCACCTTCTTAAAGCTGACCATCGGTTTAACTTCGCCCGCAATCTCAAGCGGGAAACCTGACAAATCTTCCATTTCTTACATTCCTAATTTGCGGCGCACGAAGTTTTCGAATGCGCGGATAAGGCCAGCGGCAGGCAGCGATAGCATCAAGAAGATGACACCCACCATTGTATATGCTTCCAGGAAGCGCCACGTTTCTGAACCAATTGAATTGGCTGTGTGAATCAGTTCGGCGACGCCGATCACTGACAACATCGGTGTATCTTTGAATATCCCAACAAGATAGTTCCCCAATCCTGGGATCGCAGGTGGGATCGCCTGAGGAATGATCAACCGCTTGTATGTTTGCACGGTCGTCATGTTCAAAGCGATCGCAGCTTCCCACTGCCCTTTTGGAACACTATCCAAACCCCCGCGGTACACTTCCGACAAGTAGCAAGAATAGTGCAGACCAATGGCGATCATACCGGACACCCAAGGGCTAAGCGTAATGCCGAATTGTGGACCAACGTAGAAGATAAAGAAAATCTGCAACAACAGCGGCGTAGACCGGACGAATTCAACGAATTCGCGCACGGCGAATGTTAACATCTTGCTATCGCTGCGCTGCGCAAGGGCAAATACCAACCCCAAAACGAGCGCGATAAGATACCCAGCACCAGCCGCTAAAAGCGTGTTCCCTGTCGCCTCAAGTAAGCGTGGAAAGATTTCCCAAGCGGTGTCCCATTGCCAATCGAACTTCGGGAACCATTTTTCTTTGAATAGCCAATCAAACATGGATTATGCCCTCCCCAATTTGCGGGCCATGTAGCCTTCAAGCCACCGCATGAACGGGGTCAGCATAAAGCGGGCTAAGATATAATAGATAATCAGTGCTGTTCCAAAAATTTGGGCCGACAAATAGGTGCTCGCATTGATCTGTTTGGCTTGGAACATCAGGTCCGTGACCGAGATGAGCGAGACAAGGGCGGTTCCCTTCAATATCTCAACCATCAAGTTGCCCCAAGCGGGGAGCATATTCACCAGCGCCTGTGGTAGAATAATGCGCCACATCCGCCGCACACCACTCATGTTGATGGCAGTCGCGGCTTCCCATTGGCCTTTAGGGACCGACATGATGCCACCGCGCACCAACTCGGCACCATAAGCACCGGCGTTTAACCCAATAGCGACCCAACCGGCCGTAAATTTTTCAAGTGTTACACCGAACAAGGGCAGCACGAAGAAGATCCAATAAAGTTGCACCAGCAACGAGGTGCCGCGAAAGATCTCAATATAGATTACGGCAGAACCCATGATCAGTTTGTTCGAGGACATCTTCATAAGCCCGAACATTAGCGCCAAGACCACCGTCAGGGCCGCACCCAAAAGAAATTGCGCGATTGTCACGCCGGTTCCGGACATAAGAAGTGGCCAGTATTGGGCAATAAAATCAAAAAAACTCATTTGCTCGCTCGAACCCTAGTTTTCCAAGAAAAGTGGCAGGCCAAAACGACCTGCCACCAAAATGTCAGCGATAAGCAATTAGCGATTAGCGCATGCCCATTCTGTCGTTGTGTCACCTGGTAGGTGATCAACACCGTATTCGTGATCAGCGACTTTCGCCATCATCTCATCAGTTCCCATGTATGCAGCAAGTGCCTCGTTGAAGCCCACTAGGAAATCTTGGTCTTCATGGCGGAAACCGATCGCAGCAAAGTTCTTGCTCCAGATTGGCATAAGTGAGTTGTCACCAAGCTCGATCTCGTCGTGATCGTGCGCAAGATGCGATGCTTCGAAGTACGTCAAAATCGCTGCATCCGCACGGCCAGCTTTCAAAGCTGCCACCATTTCTGTTGGACCTGGAACCTGCATCAGATGATCATCGTCGATGCCAACGCGCTTGGCTGCTTCAACGGTATTGTAGCCAGCGCCCGTCACCATGATGTGGCCACCATCTAGAACATCAGCATAGTTGTTGATGTTATTTGGATTTCCAGCTGGAACCAAAACCGCATCACCCGCTTTAGCAACTGGCTCTGAGAATGAAACGTTTTCACAACGTGAAGCCAAAACGTACATACCGCCAGTGATCAGGTCAAAACGTTCAGCCTTAAGACCAGGGATCAAACCACCCCAATCCCCAACTACAGGCTCGATGTTTGTCAGGCCCATGCTTGCAAGAACTTCAATCGCGATGTCGTTTGTGAAGCCGTCAGCATTGCCGTTCTCATCTGGGAAGCCCCAAAGTGGGATGTTCGCAAAACCGACGCGGATTGTTTCGCCAGCGTCGATGCGGTCTTGCAGTGGACCTGCGAAGATGGAAGTAGTCGTAGTCGCAAGCGCGAAGCAACCAGCGATTAGGGTTTTTGTGATGTTTACGGTCATTAGTACCTCCTTGTCATTGTTTCTAGGAGCGCGCGCCAAAGAAGCCACGCCTCCAGGGGTAGTTTAAGTGTTCTGCCGCCGATGGAATCCCATGATAGTATCTATCAACGACCACTCAGATTATTTGATTTAGCCCCCCGATTGCTAAGCATTATGTTACAGGCTCCAAGGGAGTATTTTCGTCAATTTTTTCGCCTTTTTGACGAAAAACATTTCACTTTTCCCCTTTTTTTGATCTAGATCGACCTATGGATGACAAAGATTTAGAGATTCTCAAACTGGTTCAGCGCGATGCCCGTTTGACGGCAGAGGCGCTGGGTTTCGAAATCGGTTTATCGCCCCCGGCGGTTCAGAAACGCCTTAAAAAACTGCGCGAGACTGGTGTGATCGAAAGTGAAATTGCGGTACTTTCCTCTGCCAAGTTGGGGCGAGGAATGACGGTCATCGTGCAGGTCATGCTCGAACGTGAAAGCCGCATGCATCTGGATCAGTTCAAACGAAAGATGCGGATCGCGCCAGCGGTACAGCAGTGCTACTATGCGACAGGCGAAGCAGACTTCATACTGGTCGTGATTGTCGAGGACATTGCCGAATATGAGGCTTTTACTCAGGAATATTTCTTCGATGAATCCAATGTGAGCAAGTTCACATCGTCAATCGTGATGGATAGGGTCAAGGTCTCGCTTGATATTCTGTAGTGGATCTAGGGCTTCTTCTCTTGATCAAACGTTTAAATTCGCCCAAAAAAATATGAAAATCAACGATTCCCCAACCGTCGATCGGTCAATCCTGGAGATTCCGCACCAATGTTGAAAAACCAGCTGCTGCATCTGCGAACGCTAACTTTCTGCACGCTGGTCCGTGTCTGAAGTGTTGGAAAAGACCGTAGTGGATGGTCAATTTGGCCTCGCCCAGTCCTGATACGATTGAACGGCCGGTAAGGGGAAATCGCCGCATCGCAGAGATCCTTGCGCTGCGAGCGCGAGAAAATGCTGCGTCAGCAACATGCTCAAACACCAACGTCGGGAAAGTCCCGCGTTGTGTCAGTTCAGGAAGAGCGCAGCGAATATCCGGTTTTTCTCGTTCGCAAAAGGCTTCAGCTTTCGAAGCCGATTGCGTGGCTATTTCTCGCACAAATGGTCAGGGTAAAAACTGCGCGTGTAACTGATTGCTTTAGGTCAACGAAAAGGACACGC
>JBGCEM010000019.1:0-14087 GCA_045106335.1 Paracoccaceae bacterium
CCCCACCCAGATGGCGTTTCGCGAATGGGAACGGGCCGGTCTGCATCTGCCCAATCTGGCCAAAATGCGCGAATATCGTTGGCAGCGCTTGACCCAGCACATCGTGGACCGCGGTTATGGCGGGCTGCTTATGTTTGACCCGCTCAACATCCGTTACGCCACCGACACCACGAACATGCAACTGTGGAACACCCACAATCCCTTCCGCGCCGTGCTGCTGTGTGCTGATGGGTACATGGTGATCTGGGACTATAAAAATTCGCCGTTTCTCGCCGATTTCAATCCGCTGGTGCGCGAATCGCGTTCTGGGGCGTCGATGTTCTACTTTTCCGTCGGCGACAAAACCGACCCCGCCGCAGACAGATTTTCGAACGAAGTGCGCCAATTGCTGGAAGAGCACGCACCGGGGCACACACGCCTTGCGGTCGACAAAATCATGATCGCCGGTCTGCGCGCATTAGAAGCCCAAGGCTTGGACGTTATGGAGGGCGAAGAGGTCACCGAAAAGGCCCGTTCGATCAAAGGGCCGGACGAAATCTTTGCCATGCGGTGCGCGTCTCATGCCTGCGAAGCGGCCTGCTACGCGATGGAGGATTACGCCCGCACCCACATCCCCGGGGGCGGTATTTGCGAAGACGACATCTGGTCCGTTCTGCACGCCGAAAACATCAAACGGGGCGGTGAATGGATCGAAACCCGCCTGCTGGCGACAGGGCCGCGCACCAATCCATGGTTTCAGGAATGCGGCCCGCGCATCGCGCAAAACAACGAAATCCTCGCCTTTGATACGGACCTTGTGGGCGCCTATGGCATCTGCACCGATATCTCGCGCACATGGTGGATCGGTGATGAAAAACCCCGCCAAGACATGATCGACGCGATGAAACTGGGGGTCGAACATATTCAAACCAACATGCAAATGTTGCGCCCCGGCGTGATGATCCCCGATCTGACCGCCAATTGCCACGTGCTGCCCGACAAATTTCAGGCGCAGAAATACGGCTGCCTGATGCACGGTGTGGGCCTGTGCGATGAATGGCCCCTTGTCGCCTACCCGGACAAAGCCGTGGACGGCGCGTTCGACTACCCGCTGGAACCGGGCATGACGCTATGTGTCGAAGTGCTTCTGGGTGAAGTGGGCGGCGATTTTTCCATCAAGCTCGAAGATCAGGTGCTGATCACCGAAGACGGGTTCGAAAACCTGACCAAATACCCTTTCGATCCGGCGTTGATGGGGATGTAATCAGACCTTGCGCGCCACCACAAAAGCGCGGGGCGCAGTATCGGCCTGCACAATTGTCTCGGTGATCTCAAACCCGGCGTCCTTGATCATGCCAAACAACACGTCTTGCCCAAGCGCGCGGACAAAGGGAGCTTTGCCAATCGCGCGCATCACCGGGATGATCCACGGCAGCACCCACAGCCCGTCTTTCAAAAGGCTGGTTTTGGAAATCAGCAGCCCCCCGGGCGGCAGCGCGGCATGGATCCGGGCAAGTGTGACCTCTAGATCTTCAAGCAGATGCAACATGTTCAGCGCAATAATCACGTCATACCCCGTCGGCACGTCAAAGGCGGCGCCGACCTGAAAACTCAGCCCCGAAATCGCAGCCCCGCGCGCTTTGTCTTGCGCAATCTCAATCATCGCGGGTGAAACATCCGTACCCAAATACCGCGCGACGCCGCCCGCAAGTTCCAGCGCCGTGGACCCAGTGCCGCAGCCAAGTTCCAGAACAGTGTGATCGGGGCGCAGGATGTCTTTCATCCGTTGCAACGTCGCGGCGTAATCGGCCATATTTTTGATCGGGTCATTTGCGTATTTCGACGCCGCCTTATCCCAGAATTTTGCTTGCTCCATCTACCAAAGCTCCGGCGCGTCGAAAGGTTTTGCGCAGCTCACATCTACGCCAAAGGGTAAAATGTCTGCGCCTTGCAAATGCTGCGCCTGCCAGCCTTGGGGGTATTGCAGCGGGTGCGGCGCGGGCAGCACATCCGTACCCACCGGCTTGAACCCGACCTTGCTGTAATAGGTCGGATCGCCATAGGTCACAGCCACATCTGCGCCCGTCGCCCGCAGCGCGTCCAGCCCATGGCGCAGCAGCTGCTGGCCCAAACCCTTGCCCTGCGCGCCCGGCACCACCGCCACAGGCGACAGCATCCAGACGCGGCGCGCATCCCCATCGTAGCGCAGCGGCGTGAAGATAATGCAGCCCAGCGGCGCGGCGCTGTCCTCGCACATCGAAAACACCTGGATATCCTGCGCGGCGGACATGTTCAGCAAGTCCCCCGCCAACCCGGCAATCAACGCGCCTTCGTCCGCGCCCTCAGAGTCTGTGAAAGCTTGTGCAAACACCTGCGCCAGCACCGCTTCTTGCCCTTGATAAAGATGCGTAAATTTCATCTGTGTCTCATCCAACCGAACAAGTCTATGCGAACTCTAAAGCCCGGCCCACATGATAGCTACACGTCTTTAACAAATCCCAGTCCAAATGTGCAAACACCGGGTGCTGCCCAAAAGGCACGCGCGATTGTTACAACCCCATACCCCGTAAACACATAGGCGTGACAGACCTTTCACCTTTTGGGCCGGCACACCATACTACAGCCAAAGGAGACGCCCATGCCCACGCACCGTTTTACATTTCCTGGCCATTCTGGCGCACAGCTAAGCGCGCGGTTGGACGTCCCCAAGGGGCCGCATTTGGCCACAGCACTGTTTGCCCATTGTTTTACTTGCGGCAAGGACATCCCAGCAGCGCGACGAATTTCGGCGCGGCTTTCGCAACTCGGCATTGCAGTGCTGCGGTTTGACTTTACCGGTTTGGGCCATTCCGAGGGTGAGTTTTCCAATACGGACTTTTCCAGCAATATTAGCGATTTGCGGGCCGCTGCTAAAGCGTTAAATGAACGTGACATGACCCCAACACTGCTGATCGGACATTCTTTGGGCGGCGCAGCCGTGCTGAAAGCGGCGAAGAAAATGCCGGATATTAAAGCGGTCGTGACCCTTGGCGCGCCCTTTGATCCTGGCCACGTGGTGCACAATTTCCAAAGCGCGCTGCCTGAAATCGAAGCAAAGGGCGTTGCCGAAGTCAATTTGGGCGGGCGCAAACTCAGCATTGGTAAGCAATTCATTGAAGACGTGCGCCAAGAGGTCTTGGCCAATTCCATCGCAAAGATGAAAGCTGCCTTGTTGGTGATGCATGCCCCGCAGGATGATATCGTCTCAGTCGACAATGCCGCCGAGATTTTTGTGGCCGCAAAACATCCCAAATCCTTCGTGACTTTGGATCAAGCCGATCATTTGATTACCCGCACCGAGGACGCCGAATACGCCGCCGATGTGATCGCCACCTGGGCACGGCGCTATCTGGATCTGTCCCCACCTGCCCCACCAATTGGCGTGCCCGAAGGCGTTTTGCGCATTTCTGAAGCCGACCAAACTGGGTTCTTGCAAGACATCAGTGACGGCGCCGGGCATCATGTGCTGGCAGATGAACCGCTGGCCTATGGTGGCACCAATAAGGGGTTGTCGCCTTACGGGTTGGTCTCGGCGGGCTTGGGGGCCTGCACGTCGATGACGATCCGCATGTATGCGCGCCGCAAAGGCTGGGCCCTGGACCATGTTTCGGTCGACATCAGCCATAACAAGGTGCATGCCCAGGATGCCGAAACGTCAACGGGCACCAAGATTGACCAGTTCAAACGTGTCATTACGCTGCAAGGCACCTTGGATAATGCACAGCGGGCGCGGCTGTTAGAAATTGCCGATAAATGCCCCGTGCACCGCACGCTTGAGCGCACGGCCACAGTCGTCACAGAACTGGCAGAACCGGTGTAACCGGCTTAACCGTCCTGGCGGATTACTGTGTTTTTAGGGTCATAAGGGCTGTCTTGCACGATCTCGGCGTTCCACAGCTGGCCCTGCATGCGCACCTTAAGCTGCGTGCCGACTTGGGCCAGGTCGGTCGGCACGTAACCCATGCCAATTGATTTGCCAAAAGCCACCGAGTACCCGCCCGACGTCAACCGCCCGACACGCGCGTCGCCGTGATACAATGCCTCGCGCCCCCACGGATCAGCATCCTCAGGACCGTCAATCAACAGTGTGACGCATGTGGATCTGACCCCAGTGGCCAGCATCGCATCTTTGCCGTGGAATTCTTTGGACAGATCGACGAAACGCGGCAGATCGGCCTCAAGCGGGGTCGCATCGCGTCCCAATTCCGTGCCAAAAGCGCGGTAGGATTTTTCCTGCCGCAACCAGTTTTGCGCCCGCGCGCCGACCAGTTTCATGTCAAATGAGGACCCGGCAGCAAGGAGCTGATCCCAAAGATAATTCTGCATCTCAATCGGGTGGTGCAGTTCCCAACCAAGCTCACCGGTATAGGCCACACGGATCGCGCGGACCGGGCACATCCCCAGCTCGATATTGCGCATGCTAAGCCAGGGAAAGCGTGCGTTGGACAGAACCGTCGCGGGATCGCCGTCCTTAACCAGCGCATTCAGAATATCGCGGGATTTGGGACCTGCCAGCGCAAACACACCCCATTGCGTGGTCACGTCTTGGATTTCGATATAGCCAAACTCAGGCGCTTTCTCATCGGCGGCTTTGCGCAAGAAATCAGCATCATACGCCGTCCACGCCCCGGCCGAGACCAGATAATATTCTTGCTCAGCCAAACGCACAATCGTGTATTCTGTGCGCGTCGTTCCGGCCCCTGTCAGCGCGTAGGTTAGGTTGATGCGCCCGACTTTCGGCAGTTTGTTACAAGTAAACCAATCCAAGAATGCCGTCGCCCCCGGCCCTTTGACCACATGTTTGGTAAAGGCCGTCGCATCTATCAGCCCGGCCGTTTTGCGCACGGCTTCGGCCTCGGCGCGGGCATGCGACCACCACGCGCCGCGCCGGAACGACCGGCTGTCGTGATCAAACGTTTCGGGCGCATTCAGCGGGCCATAATAATTTGGCCGCTCCCAGCCATTCACGCAGCCAAACTGCGCGCCAAGTGCCTTTTGACGATCATAAACCGGAGCCGTGCGCAGCGGACGGCAGGCGGGGCGTTCTTCATCCGGGTGGTGCAAAATATAAACGTGCTCATAGCACTCTTCGTTCTTGCGCGCGGCGTATTCGGTGGTCATCCAATCGCCGTAACGTTTGGGATCAAGGCTGGCCATGTCGATCTCGGCCTCGCCTTCGACCATCAGCTGCGCAAGGTAATATCCCGTCCCGCCCGCCGCTGTGATCCCAAAGCTAAACCCTTCGGCCAACCACATGTTGTGCAGCCCAGGCGCGGGTCCGACCAGTGGATTGCCATCGGGTGTGTAACAGATCGGTCCGTTGAAATCGTCCTTAAGCCCACTGTCTTCGCAGGACGGAATCCGGTGGATCATCGCCATATATTGGGATTCGATCCGTTCTAAATCCAGTGGAAACAGATCGGCGCGGAAACTATCCGGCACACCGTGTTCAAAGACAGCTGGCGCGTGTTTTTCATAGACCCCAAGGATCCATCCGCCGCGTTCCTCGCGTACATAGGATTGCGCATCCGCGTCGCGTATAACGGGATGTTCCACACCGCCGTTTTGGCGAAACGTAACCAAATCAGGGTCTTGGTCCATCACGATGAACTGATGCTCAACAGGGATCGCCGGCATTTTAATGCCCAGCATCTGCGCCGTGCGTTGCGCGTGATTGCCCGAGGCCGTGACCACATGTTCAGCCGTAATCACGATCTGCGCATCACTGGCGACCAAATTGCCGCCCTTTTCGATCATCTTAGAGCAGGTGACCTCCCACGCCTGTCCATTCCAGTGAAACGCATCCGCCTGCCATTTGCGTTCGATCATCACCCCCCGTTGACGCGCGCCTTTGGCCATGGCCTGCGTCACATCGGCGGGGTTAATGTAGCCATCTGTGTTGTGGTACAATGCGCCTTTCAAATCGTCCGTGCGGATCAGCGGCCAGCGCTGTTTGATCTGCTCGGGGGTCAGAAATTCGTAAGGCACATCGCAGGTTTCCGCCGTGGCTGCGTACAGACGATATTCATCCATACGCGCATCGGTTTGTGCCATGCGCAGATTGCCCACCACCGCAAAGCCCGCATTTAGGCCAGTTTCCTTTTCAAGCGTCTTATAAAAATCGACCGAGTATTTGTGGATATGGGTCGTGGCGTAAGACATGTTAAACAGCGGCAGTAGCCCTGCCGCATGCCAGGTCGACCCCGAGGTCAGCTCATCGCGTTCCAGCAGCATCACATCCTGCCAACCCGCCTTTGCCAAATGATACGCAATTGAGGTCCCAACGGCACCGCCGCCAATCACCAACGCTTTTACCTGGGTCTTCATCGCACACCCGCCTTTTGCCAAATAGATGCCCCTTTTTAGATCAGATCCGCACAAAGCCGCCGGAGCGTCCGACCATCGTTGGGCGAAAACCGACTTTTTTGATAGGATGGCGGTGCGTGTTCTTAGACCTTAACGATTTTGCCGGGGTTCATGATATTGTCGGGGTCCATCGCGCGTTTGATCGCAGCCATAACATCGACCGCACCGCCGAGTTCCTTGATCAGATAAGGCATTTTGCCCTGCCCAATCCCGTGTTCGCCCGTGCAGGTCCCATCCATGGAAATCGCCAAATCATTCAGCCAGCCCACATAACCATCGGCCTTTTCAATCTCGTCGCTGTTGTCCATATCCAACAAGATCAATGTGTGGAAATTGCCGTCCCCCACATGACCGATGATCGGCGCCAGAAAGCCCAGCTCGGCCAGCTTAACTTGCGCAGCCCCAACACATTCAGCCAGGCGCGAAATCGGAACGCAGACATCGGTGGAAATCGCCTTGGCCCCCGGGCGCAATTGCAGCGAGGCCCAATAGGCATCATGGCGCGCTTTCCACAATTTGTTGCGCTCTTCGGTGGACGTTGTGGCGCGGTAGCCCGATCCGCCATCCTCGTCCGCAATCGCATTGAACATCTCGGCCTGTTCGATCACGCTCGCCTCCGAGCCATGAAATTCCAGCAATAACAGCGGCGTTTCGGGCAAATCCAGCTTCGAATAGGCGTTTGAGGCCTTGACTTGCAGCGCATCCAGCAATTCGATCCGCGCCACGGGGATGCCGTATTGGATCACCTTCATGACCGTTTGGCAGGCCGCATCCACTGTGGGAAACGAACAACTGGCCGAGCTGATCGCCTCGGGGATGCCTTGCAATTTCAGGGTAATCTCCGTGATCAGACCCAGCGTACCTTCCGAGCCGACCAACAAGCCCGTCAGATCATATCCCGCCGAGGTCTTCTTGGCCTTGGACGCCGTCTTAATCACCGACCCATCCGCCATGACCGCCTGCAGCGCGATGACGTTGTCCTTCATTGTGCCGTAGCGCACTGCGTTGGTGCCCGACGCCCCGGTCGCCGTCATCCCGCCCAACGACGCATTGGCCCCGGGATCAATTGGGAAAAACAGTCCTTGATCGCGCAGATGGGTGTTCAGATCTTCGCGCGTTACACCGGGCTGGACCACACAATTCAGATCAGAGGCATTGACCGACAGGATCTTGTTCATCTGGCTGACATCAACGGAAATCCCACCACCGGGCGCATTCACATGCCCCTCAAGCGAGGTGCCTGTTCCAAAGGGAATCACCGGCACTTTGTAAGTCGCACAGATTTTGACGATCTCTTGGACATCCGCCACAGACTTCGGAAACACCACCGCATCGGGGGCTTGGTTGGCCAGCCATGTGGTCGTGTGCCCATGCTGTTGGCGCATGGCGTCGCTGGTCTGCACCGCTTCGCCGAATTGCTGTTTTAGAACCCCAAGGGCGGCTGCGATGCCGGTCTCGTTGCGTTCCAGTAGTGTGACACTTCCCATATGGCGATCTCCCCGGCTGCTTTTGGTTGGACATACACGGGCTTTCGGGGGCTGTCATCTGTTAGCTCTTGGCGTATGTTTGCACGCCAAGAGCATTGGGCGCAGGATTATTCGCCCAAGGCAATGCCTTCGCGGCGCGGATCGGCCCCGCCCTGCAAGTCTTCCCCAATGGCAATCGCATGTATCCCAGACGTCAGCGCCCGCGTGTTGACTTTATATCCCAAGGCTTCCAGCTCGGGGGCCATATCGACCATCGACGAGCCCTCTTCCAGATCATAAGTGCCGAAGCGGTTGACCGCGTGGGGCATCATCGCCGCCTGTTGGACATCCATACCCCAGTCTATATGGGCAATAATCGCATTGGCCACATAGGGGATGATCCGACTGCCACCGGGCGAGCCAATCGCCAGCACCGGCGCGCCGTCTTTCATCACAATAGTCGGCGACATGGATGATCTTGGCCGCTTGCCTGGTTCGACCCGATTGGCAATGGGCACGCCGTCGCGATGGGCGCGAAAGGAAAAGTCGGTCAGCTCATTGTTCAGCAAGAACCCGTTGCTCATCAGTCGCGATCCGAACGCATTTTCGATGGTGGTGGTCATCGACAGCACATTGCCATAGCTGTCCACAATGGAAATATGCGAGGTCGAGGGCTGTTCGATCGACACATTATCCGCCCAGTTTAACGCATGACTGAATTCGGGCTGGCCGGGCGACACCTCGGGCAGTGCAGTCGTTCCCAACAATACGGCCGCACGTCCCGCCAGATAGCCGGGATCGACCATGCCCTCGACAGGGACTGGGACGAAATCACTGTCGGCCACGTAGCGCCCGCGATCTGCAAAGGCCAGCCGCGACGCATCACCGATCAAACGCCGCGCCTCAACGCTGTTGGGGCCTAAGGACGCCATGTCAAATTCGTTTAGCACCCCCAAAGTTTGACCAACCGCCAGCGCCCCGGATGAAGGCGGGCCCATGCCGCACACATCATGCCCGCGATATGCGGCACACACAGCGGGACGTTCAACGACCTGATACAGCGCCATATCCCATTGACTGAGCAGCCCAGGATTGCCGGGGGCCGAGGTGACCGTGTCCACGATGGACGCAGCAATCGAGTCCTTGCTTAGCGAATAAAACACCCCGACACCCCTGTCGGCCATAGCTTTCAATGTCTGCGCATAGGCGTCGTTCTGTAATGTTGCGCCCGCTTGCAAGGGCGACCCACCAGGCAAGAAATAGGCCGCTGTGTCGGGAAAGGTCGACAGACGCTCGGCGTCGCGTGCCACCAATCCCGCCAAACGCGGCGAGATTGTGAACCCACCCACAGCCAGATCCATCGCCGGTTGCAACAAACCCGCCCAATCCTGAGTGCCCCAGCGGTTATGCGCAGCTTCCAGCAAAGCAGGCGTGCCAGGCACCCCGACCGAGCGTCCGCCCACAACGGCATCAAAGAATTTTAAAGGCGCGCCCGTGTCGTCCTGAAATAGGCGCGGCGTGGCGGCCAAAGGCGCGGCTTCGCGGGCATCCAAGGTCGTAAGCGCTTGTTTTTCAGCGTCATACCAAACCAAAAACGCCCCGCCGCCAAGCCCCGAGGATTGCGGTTCCACCAGCCCCAGCACCGTTTGCACAGCCACCATCGCATCAGCCGCTGTGCCCCCGGCGCGCAATACATCTGCGCCCGCCTGAACTGCATGAGGGTTAGCGGCCGCGATCATCCACGTGTCTGCGGTAACAGGCGCACCTGCCGCCTTAGCCTGCAACGCATCCGCCACATCTTGCGAAATCGCGGTGAAATTACCGCCGGTTGCGGCTTCGGGATCCACTGAGTCGGCAGCCTGTTGTGCCCAAAGCGGCGCCGCCCCAAACCCTGCCCAAGTTCCCACCAATGATAGTGCCAACATAGATGCCGTTCTGCGCATCGTGCCCTCCTGCTAAAATAACTTCTGGTGGAAGTCTGGCGCATCAGGGGCGAAATGCAACGATAAAGCGGATCGCCAGCTTACAGCATCGAGGGCACGACCAAATCTGGCGGGCGGTGGCCATCATCAAAGGTCTTGATATTGATCAACACCTTTTCCCCCATCTCTAAGCGCCCCTCGCGGGTGGCCGAGCCCATATGCGGCAACAGCACAACATTTTTCAATTCACGCAACCGGGGATTGGCTTCGTCGCCTTCATAGACATCCAAGCCCGCCCCCGCGATATCACCGCTGCGCAACATCCGGGTCAGGGCGTTTTCGTCAATCACCTCGCCGCGGGCCGTGTTCACAATCACCGCGTCGGGTTTCATCAACTTTAGCCGGCGCGCGGACATCAAATGGAAGGTCGACGGGGTTGACGGGCAGTTCATCGAGATCACATCCATCCGCGCGATCATCTGATCCAAACTCTCCCAGTACCGCGCCTTCAAATCGTCCTCGATCCCGGCATGAAGCCGACGTCGATTGTGATAATGGACCTGCATCCCGAAGGCCGCTGCCCGGCGCGCCACCGCCTGCCCAATGTGACCCATACCGACAATGCCCAAACGCCGCCCGCTGATCCGCCCACCCAACAAAGCTTGCGGTGCCCAACCGGACCAATCGCCCGATTGCATAACGGCCAAACCTTCAGGAATCCGCCGCGTCACGGCCAGGATCAGCCCCATCACCATATCGGCGGTGTCATCGGTCAGCACGCCGGGTGTGTTGCTGACCAAAATCCCGCGCTGGCGGGCCGTTGCGACGTCGATATGATCCACCCCCGCCCCGTAATTCGCAATCAGCTTCAAGCGTTCCCCGGCTTGCGAAATCAAGGTGTTATCAATCACATCTGTGATCGTGGGCACCAGCACATCGGCAAATTTCAACGCCTCGGCAAGTTGGGCGCGGGTCATTGGGGCGTCGCTGTCGCGCAAGGTCACGTCAAACAGGTCCGCTAACCGCGTTTCAACGGCCTCTGGCAACCGTCGCGTTACGACAACACTTAGCTTGCGTTTTGGCATGGCCCTCTCCCTTTGGCTTTCCAGAACAGACGTCCCTATGACATGGTGACCCAAGCGCCACCAAGGCACAAGACCCCGGGGCGCGACCGATCGGCAGTACACATATCAGGCGGGCAGTTTCATGGGTTTAAAATCTCTTTGCATTGCAGCGATTGCGCTGGGAATTTCTGTGGGCGGGACTGGGTTGGCCAAGGATGCCGCATCTGTGCGCGGCCCGGTCACCAATTTGCCCATGCCCCGCTATGTGTCGTTGAAAGCCAGCGAGGGCAATGTGCGGCGCGGCCCCTCGCTGAGCCACCGCATTGATTGGGTGTTCAAACGCCGCAACATGCCCCTGCGCGTCACCGCAGAACACGGGCATTGGCGCCGTGTTGAGGATTTGGACGGCCTTGGCGGTTGGGTGCACTATTCGCTGATTTCGGGCAACCGCACAGTGATCAATCAACGCGATATGCTGACCCTTCACAGCCGTCCTGACCCTGGCACCCCAATCACCGCGGCCCTTGAGGCAGGTGTGATCGCAACTTTGGGCAAATGTAATCCAAACTGGTGCCGCGTGCGCTCGGGCGGGTATCGCGGATGGGCGCGCAAGGATGCGTTATGGGGCGTGCGTGCGCACGAACTGCGTGACTGACGCGGCTTAGATACCGACAGGCAGACTTTAAGGGGGATGATGATGCAGGCAATAGTTTATGACAGTTTCGGCGCGGCGGGGGATGTTTTGCGTGTCGCAGAAATCGCAACCCCAGATCCCGCACCGGGCGAAGTTCTTGTCGCGCTAAGCCTGTCCAGTGTGAACCCCTCAGATGTCAAAGCCCGTGCGGGGACGCGCCCCGGTGTGTTTAAACCGCCCTTTGCGCTGATCGTGCCCCATAGTGATGGTGTCGGCAAAATTGTCGCCGTGGGTGCGGGCGTGGACACGGCCCGCATCGGCCAACGGGTTTGGATTTGGAACGGGCAATGGCAACGCGCCTTTGGGACCTGTGCCAGCCATATCGCCCTGCCCCAAGATCAAGCCGTGCCCTGCCCCGATGCGATCCCAGATGAAGCGGCAGCGCAATTTGGCATACCGGGTCTGACAGCAGCCCATGTGGTCTTTGCAGGTGGCGACATCACAGGCAAGCGCGTCTTGATCAATGGCGCGGCAGGCACTGTGGGGTATTTGGCGACGCAATTGGCGCTGTGGGGCGGCGCCGAGGTGATCGCCACGGCGCGCGGCAGTGGTGCCGATCGCCTGCGCGCATTAGGTGTCTCAAATGTGTTGGATTACGCAGCGCCTGACCTGGCAGAACAAATCCTGGACCAAACCGGCGGCCCCGTAGATCACATCGTCGAAGTTGAATTTGGCGTCAATGCCGACTTAATTGCAGCTGTGATTGTTGAGAATGGTAGCATCTGTGCCTATGGATCTGCACTGAACATGCGACCCGAAATTCCGTTTGGGCCATTAATGTTTAAGGCGATTACGCTCCATACGGCCTTGATTTATCTGCTGCCGGCGGGCCAACGCAAAGCGGCGATTGATCGGCTTCATCAGGCCTTTGGCGATGGTGCGCTTCAGGTCCCCGTGCAAAAGATCTTTGATCTTGCAGATTGCGCCGCCGCACATCGCGCGGTCGAAGCGGGACAGCGCAGCGGCGGCCTTCTTGTGCGCACAAATGTGAGCTAAAATCCAGACCAAGACCGCGGCCTTACCCCCCAAAGTTCCCGCGCGCACACCTATTAAAGGTATCGGCCAATCCGCCTGGGCCAAATAAAAATTGCCATGCCCAATCCTGTATGCCAGCTTCCAGCCAGCGCGACGATCATACCCCAACAGCAAACAGCACGGTGCGGACTGACGCTGCAGCCCCTGATACTGGACCCGACATCATGAAAGATTCCAACTTCCTGAAAGAGCACAACGGCCGTTTGATGTGGCACCCAATGACGTCGCCACAGGACAGCATCGAGCAGCCGCCAAAAATCATTACCAGCGCAGAGGGTGTATCGATCACCGACATCGATGGGCACCGGGTTGTGGATGGTGTGGGCGGGCTGTGGAACGTAAATTTGGGCTATTCTTGCCAGCCGGTGAAGGACGCGATTGCCGCACAACTGGACACCCTGCCCTATTATTCGACCTTTCGCGGAACCACAAACGACGCCGCGATTGAGCTGTCATTTGAGCTATCTGAATTCTTCGCACCCGATGGCTTGAGCCGCGCGTTCTTTACCTCGGGCGGATCTGACAGTGTTGAAACCGCGCTGCGCCTGGCGCGCCAGTATCACAAACTCAGGTCAGAGCCCGGCCGCACCAAGTTCCTGAGCCTGAAGAAAGGCTATCACGGCACCCATTTTGGCGGCGCCTCGGTAAACGGCAACGCCAATTTTCGCACGGCCTACGAACCCCTGATGCCCGGCTGCTTCCACATCCCCGCGCCGTACACCTATCGCAATCCGTTCCATGAAACCGACCCCGAAAAGCTCGCGCACCTGTGTTTGCAAGCGCTTGAGGACGAAATCGCATTTCAGGGCGCAGGCACGATTGCCGCGATGATCATGGAGCCGATCCTGGGCGCGGGCGGTGTCATCCCGCCCCATCCCTCTTTCGCGCCCGCCGTGCAACAGATCTGCAATCGCCACGGAATTTTGCTAATCACGGATGAGGTCATCACCGCCTATGGCCGCACTGGTGCGTGGTCCGGCGCGCGACTTTGGGGCATTCAACCCGACATGATGGCCACAGCCAAGGCGATCACCAATGGCTATTTCCCCTTTGGGGCAGTGATGCTGGGGGAGCGCATGATCGAGGTTTTTGAAAACAACCCAGCCGCCAAGATCGGCCATGGATACACCTATTCCGGCCATCCTGTTGGTGCGGCGGCGGCCCTTGCATGTTTGGCAGAAACCAAACGGCTGAACGTGATTGAAAACGCCGCCGCCCGCGGGACGCAATTGTTTGAAGGCTGTAAGGCGTTGATGGACAAATACGATATCATCGGCGACGTGCGCGGCGGCTATGGGCTGATGACCGCGATCGAAATGGTCGGTGACCGCGCCACGAAGACGCCCATCGCCCCCGAAACAGCAGCAACAGTCCAAGAGGTCGCCTATCAGAACGGTGCCATGGTCCGCGTGTCTGGGCCGAACCTGATCCTGTCGCCCTGTTTGGTCCTAACCGAGACCGACGCGGAAACCATCCTGAACGCTTTGAACGCCGGCTTCAAAGCCGCCTGACATCTGCGTTG
>JBGCEM010000020.1:0-9651 GCA_045106335.1 Paracoccaceae bacterium
GTTGCCCAATTTGTGCCCAAATAAATATCTATCCTTGGTTGAATAGCTGCTGAGCCTGCCAATCCCGCGCAATATTTTCTATAACATACGGGGCCCTTGAAGTGTTTTCGGCATCGATTTTGACAAGATTGATAAAGAAGATCGCACGATGCTCAAACAGACTTCCGACCAGGACGGTACAAAATTTACGGTTAGGACGTCGAATCACAAGGTGAATGCCTCGGCGAACGCCGCCGTGCAGCCCTGTCAATCTTCAAGACCTGGACGCTTGATTGATGCGCGCAAAGACCCAAAAGCTGCCGCCTCGCAAACCAAAGCGGCTCGTTTGCCATCCCTAAAGGAACCGGACCGCATCCGGGCGGAACCGGTCGGCGTTTGGCGCATTCTGACACCGGCCCGGATAGTTATATTGGTCTTACTTGCGGGTTTGGTGCTTGCCCCAAATGTGGTGATCGTCGGCGGCTTATGTTTGACCTTTATCACGGTTGGCGCATTTTTGCTGTTCAGTGCGCGCCGAATCTGGCGCTTCGTTGCCTGGATCGCGCGCGCCTATGCCGGATCGGACCCGGTGCGGGCTGACCGTGTTTATGACCGCCTTGATCGGTTTGCTTTGCGTTGGGATGGGCTTTTGGATCGCTTTCCTGATGGCATGGTGGATCAGCTTTACATGCCTGATTTTGCCAATATTGAGGTCGGCACAGCGGATGATGATCCGGTCTTTACCGAACGTCTGAAACGCTTGCGCTAAGGTGGTGCTTTTGCCAGGGCTTGAACTTGGGTCACGCTGCCTTTACATGGCCAGTCAACGCGTAAGAAAATAAGGCAACCGCCCGGTGGTAAATCCCTTTCAATTCATGCAGCAAGTTCGCTCTGAGGTGTCCAAGATCGTTTGGCCGACCCGCCGCGAGGTCATGCTGACCACGGTCATGGTGTTTATCATGGCGGCGCTGACAGCCATTTTCTTTGCTTTGGTCGATCTGGCCATTCGCGGCGGTTTGCGCGGCATCTTGGGCGCGTTCGGATAGCCTGGGAAATCTTACCTACAGGTCTTGAACTCAATCCAACCTCAGGGTATCGCCTTGAGCCAGCGGGCGTGCGACGGATAAAGTCACACGCCGCTTTTCATTCCGGGACTCGGCCCGGGGCGGTCGCATCAGCAACCGACGCAACAAACGAAATTTCGGTTTGGCAACGTCAGACCGCCAGGCAGGGAAAGCAGTAGTCCAATGGCGAAACGGTGGTATTCAGTCAGTGTTCTGTCGAACTTCGAAAAGAAGATTGCTGAGCAGATCCGCACGTCTGTGACGGAACATAGCCTTGAAAGCGAAATCGACGAAGTGTTGGTCCCGACTGAAGAGGTCATCGAAATTCGCCGCGGTAAGAAAGTCACGACTGAAAAGCGGTTCATGCCGGGCTACGTGCTGGTGCATATGGAAATGTCGGATCAGGGCTATCATTTGATCAACTCGATCAACCGCGTCACGGGCTTTTTGGGACCACAAGGCCGTCCGATGCCGATGCGTGATGCAGAAGTGAACGCGATCTTGAACCGTGTCCAAGAAGGTGAAGATGCGCCGCGGACGTTGATCCATTTCGAAGTTGGCGAGAAGATCAAAGTCAACGATGGCCCGTTCGAAGACTTCGACGGTATGGTGGAAGAAGTCGACGCAGAGAGCCAGCGTCTCAAGGTCACTGTGTCGATCTTTGGCCGCGAAACCCCGGTTGAATTAGAATTCGGGCAGGTCACAAAACAAATCTAAATTGAAATTGAAGTTTTGGACGAACTGAGGCGTTGGTTTGGACTTGTAAAATATGCGCAATACCCGTAACGCGCGTCCATCGCATTCGTGCGTAATCCATGTGGGAGACTTGGCAAGCGCGCTTGTCCAATTCGTACCACATCAACCCCATCTGTACGGTCGCGACCGCACAGAGTTGAAAAGGAGACTGGCTGATGGCCAAGAAACTTGTCGGCACCATGAAGCTTCAGGTGCCCGCCGGACAGGCGAACCCATCCCCCCCTGTTGGACCTGCTTTGGGTCAACGCGGCATCAACATCATGGAATTCTGTAAAGCGTTCAACGCCAAGACACAGGACATGGAACCTGGCGCGCCGTGCCCTACCGTGATCACTTATTATCAGGACAAGTCCTTTACGATGGACATTAAGACGCCCCCTGCGTCTTATTACCTGAAAAAAGCGGCCAAAGTGAAATCCGGTGCCACCAATCCAAGCCGCGAAATGGTTGGATCCGTGACACCCGCACAGGTCAAAGAGATCGCTGAAGCGAAGATGAAAGATCTGAACGCCAACGATATTGACGGCGCGATGCAGATCATTTTGGGTTCGGCCCGCTCTATGGGCATTGAGGTGAAGTAAGATGGCAAAGCTTGGAAAACGCAGCAAAGCTGCACGCGACGCCTTTGCAGGCAAAGAAAACCTGACAGTGGAAGAGGCCGTAACCCTGGTCAAATCCAACGCCAGCGCGAAGTTTGACGAAACAGTTGAAATTGCTGTGCAGCTCGGTGTTGATCCGCGTCATGCCGACCAAATGGTGCGCGGTGTTGTTGGCTTGCCCAACGGCACAGGAAAAACTGTTCGGGTCGCTGTATTCGCCCGTGGGCCCAAAGCCGACGAGGCGCAAGCTGCTGGTGCGGACATCGTGGGTGCTGAAGATCTGATGGAAACTATCCAAGGTGGCACGATTGATTTCGATCGCTGCATCGCAACCCCAGATATGATGCCAATTGTAGGTCGTTTGGGCAAAGTGCTTGGCCCTCGGAACCTGATGCCGAACCCCAAAGTGGGTACAGTGACCATGGATGTGGGTGAAGCGGTCAAAAATGCCAAAGGCGGTGAAGTTCAATTCAAGGTCGAAAAGGCCGGCGTTGTGCATGCAGGCGTCGGCAAAGCGTCCTTTGATGAGGCCAAACTGGTCGAAAACATCCGGGCCTTTATGTCGGCTGTGGCACGTGCGAAGCCTGCCGGTGCCAAGGGCGCTTATATGAAGAAGATCTCGGTCAGCTCAACAATGGGTCCTGGCGTCACGCTGGACGTTGACAGCGCCGTCGCAGAATAAACCTATTGCCTGATTTTTTAAGCGCGGCTCCTGTTAACAGGGCCGCGTTTTGCATTTTTGTGCCCAAAAGTGATGTCGCGGCCAGCATGCGGGGCTAATTTTCCCGTGCGTTTATCTGAGGTTGCGTTAAACTGTCCTAAACTCAGTGCATGATAGAAAGTCACCCATGAGCTCTGCGTCGCAAGACAAATTGGTGAACGCGTCCCGGATTCGCGAACTGCGTGCGATTGGGTATGCGGCCTTGTCCTTTGGCCCCTTGGGACTGGACATGAAGCAGTGTTTTTCAGATCTGTTGAATCTGACAGTGGCACCCGAAATGCGCGCCGAGTTTTTGGAAGCGCGGATTGCTTTGTGCATCGCAGGGCGTATGCGCCCGGCCAAGACAGTGCGGGCTATCAAGAACCTGAAAGAACTGCGCACGCAGGCGGGGCAATTGGACCAGTTTGAAGCTTTCGAACAGCTTTTCCATTTGTCTTTGGGCACCTTAACCCTGACCAACCATGCCTATTCTGAGACGACATTTGCAAATCTGGATCACGGTTTGGTTTGGCAATTGGTGAAAGAGCATATTCGATCCCTACAAGACGCCGGATATCACGTGTTTCTGAATTCGGGAACGTTGCTGGGGGTTGTGCGGGATCAGCGCTTGATAGATCATGATGACGACATTGATTTGGCGGTGGTTTTAAATGCAACAGATGCAGAGTCGGCGGTGCAGGAATGGTTGCATTTGACAGAAACTCTGCGCCAGGCGGGTGTGCTGGATCTTGAGAAATTCGCAGATCCCGCAATTCTGAAATTGGCGTCTCCAAGTAAGCTGCACATCGATCTGTTCCCGTGTTGGTTTGAGGATGATGCAGCGTTTATCTATCCTCATAGTTTTGGCGAAGTGGGGCGGCACGACATTTTCCCACTGCAACCCTGTGCTGTGACAGGTGGGCCAATTCCTGCAGATCCGGCAAAGGTTCTGGCGCAGAATTATGGGGAAGATTGGCAGCACCCAGATCCGTATTTTAAGTTTCCCTGGAATGTCGCGTACCAGAAATTCGCAACATTCTTGACTGGCGTTCGCGCAGCGTGAGCAACACTGCCAAATTCGCAACAGTGCTGACCTATGGCACGTTCGATCTGTTTCATGTGGGCCATGTGCGCTTGTTGTCGCGGCTTGCAGATTTGGCGGATCGGGTGATCGTGGCCTGTTCGACCGATAAGTTTAACGCGATCAAAGGCAAGAAAACCGCCATTCCTTTTCAAGACAGGGTCGAGATCCTGAACGCGTGCCGTTACGTGGATCTCGTCATTCCAGAGACAAACTGGGCGCAAAAACCGGTAGATATTGCAAATTACAACGTGAATTTGTTTGCGATGGGGGATGATTGGGCGGGAAAATTTGATGAGCTGCGTGACCTATGTGATGTTTTATACTTGCCACGCACCGAAAATGTATCAACCACCGAGCTGAAGAACTTGATCCATGCGATGCGTCAGGATTCCGATTCTGGCAGGGTCCGTTAGATTGCCGCGCATGCGCCTTTATCGATCGGATCATTCGCTTTATTGCGCCAAGGTGCGGATCATTCTGCGGCATAAAAATTTGGACTATGACGAAGTGTCGCCGCCCGGCGGGGGTGGATCACCAAGGTATCTGGCGCTTGTTCCGTCCGGCAATATCCCAGCGCTTGTGGATGGTGATTTGACATTGTCTGACAGCGAGGCAATCGCTGAATATCTAGAGGAAAAACACCCGGAAATCCCGATGCTGCCGTCAACGTTGCGGGGCAGGGCGCTGTGCCGGGATCGGTCACGCTTTGCTGATACGCGGTTGGAACCGGCGCTGCGATTAACTTTTGCGCATGTGGACCCGGAAAAACGCGACGCCGGCGCAGTTGCCCATGCGCATGCACAGATCAATAAACAGCTGCGCGCATTGGGTCAGATGGTGCTGCGCTCGGATCTGGATCGCGACACATTGTGGCTGGGGGATCCGGGCACGATTGTAACGCTTGAATGGATCGCGTTGTTTGAAGGACTTGTGGTGCCCACACTTGATTGGCCCGATGCGGTGAAAGCCTATCGCGCGGATATGATGCAACATGCTGCAGTCGCGACGGAACTGTCGGCCTATCGCCCGGCGATGCGACACTACATGTGCGAAAAGAACGCCATGTAGTGGACCGCGCAGTCAGGCTCCAAAGCAGTTTCCGATGAACCTCATATCGCCCAATGCTGCCTGAAATCAAATATTTCAACGCGTTAAGCGATATGAGATGCCTCAGATTTAATCAGAAACGCTATAAAAGACACATTATTTGGGACTTGGCACAGACATCGATACCTTCTATCCAGCGCTGGTGAATGTTCGTGCGATTCGTGTGAACGTTCTAAATTTCGTCCGAGACGGTGGGTTGGGCCAAATGCCCTGTAATTCCTGCCTGAGATGGGATCAGTTCACGTCTTCAGATGCTCTGTCGAGCCTCTGGCGGTGTTGTTCCCTTATCATTCAAGGACCAAACCGCCGGAGAGATCCGGTGCAAACTGAGCCGGGGGGAAACCCCCACAAGGCGGGGAAACCCGCCGGAATTGGAGTAAAACTGTGGATAGAGCCCAGAAAGAGAACTTGGTCGAAGAGCTTGGCCAAATCTTTGAAAGCTCTGGCGTCGTCGTGGTAGCCCACTATGTCGGCCTGACAGTTGCTGAAATGCAGGACTTACGCTCTCGTGCCCGTGGTGCGGAAACGTCGGTTCGTGTTGCTAAAAACCGGTTGGCCAAGATTGCCCTGGCCGGCAAGCCTATCGAAGCGATGGGGGACTTGCTGACAGGCATGACCGTTATGACCTATTCCGAGGACCCTGTGTCCGCGGCTAAGGTCGCCGAGGATTTCGCAAAGGATAACGACAAGTTCGTCATTCTGGGCGGGGCCATGGACGGAAACGTGCTGGACCGGGAAGGTGTCAAAACCGTATCGAAACTGCCTTCGCGGGACGAACTTATTGCGTCCATCGCGGGCTGTATCGGTGCACCTGCAAGCAACATCGCAGGCGCCATTGGCGCACCTGCAAGCAATATCGCATCCATTTTGTCCACGATCGAGGACAAAGCTGCGTAAGCAAACGTCATGTCGGCGTGGCGCATAAGCGACACGTTGGAACACAAACTTTAAACGGAAAGAGCTGATAAAATGGCTGATCTGAAAAAACTGGCAGAAGACATCGTTGGTCTGACACTGCTTGAAGCACAAGAACTGAAAACAATCCTGAAAGACGAATACGGGATTGAACCTGCAGCTGGTGGCGCAGTTGTTATGGCGGCTGGCGGCGACGCGGGCGGCGCAGAAGCAGAAGAGCAAACAGAATTCGATGTTGTTCTGAAAAATGCAGGCGCGTCCAAGATCAACGTGATCAAAGAAGTTCGCGGCATCACCGGTCTGGGCCTGAAAGAAGCCAAAGACTTGGTCGAAGCGGGCGGCAAGATCAAAGAAGGCGTCGACAAAGCAGAAGCCGAAGACGTCAAAGCCAAACTGGAAGCAGCTGGCGCGGAAGTCGAACTGGCCTAAGGGTTGTGATCTAAGGGCTTGGGTATGCACCTGGGCTTTGGGATCGCTTGAACGCTTTGAAGGGTCCTTGGCAAATTGCCAGGGGCCTTTTTTATTTTGGGAATGTTAATGACTATGATAGCAATGTGTCGCGTGGATGTGGTTGTTCGAATAACATGTCCGTGACAGGAAAGCCGCTCTCTAGCTTAAGTTGCGTTTGTGGCGTGTTTTCTGCGGACGCCCTGTTGTGCTTTTGTTAAGCATCACCTAAGTGAGGACATCCGCTGGGAGCGACGATTCGCGCCCGGCTTTTTGCGTCTTAGGAAACTGCTGGGCTTAACACACAAAAATAATCTCAAAATCTTTCGTAAAGAGCCGCCAAGCGCCGGGCTAAACCAGTTCGGCGGTTCTTTTGGAAAGATTGTGATCGGGCGCGCATCTTGGGCTGGTGTGCAAGGATAGATCACTGTTTTTCGTCTTTGAGAGTTCACCCCGGGTTGCCCGCCCGATGTGTGACCAGACAAAGATGGAGTGCGAAAACCGCATGGCAAATTCGTTCCTTGGCCAAAAACGTCTTCGGAAATATTACGGCAAAATCCGCGAAGTGTTGGAAATGCCGAACCTGATTGAGGTTCAGAAATCCAGTTATGATCTGTTTCTGAAATCCGGCGAAGCCCCGCAACCCACCGAGGGCGAGGGCATCAATGGTGTGTTCCAATCGGTCTTCCCGATCAAGGATTTCAACGAAACCTCCGTTCTGGAATACGTGAAGTATGAGCTGGAAGCGCCGAAATACGACGTTGAGGAATGCCAGCAACGCGACATGACCTACAGCGCGCCGCTTAAGGTGACGCTGCGCTTGATCGTGTTTGAAGTCGACGAAGATACCGGCGTCAAGTCGGTAAAAGACATCAAAGAACAAGACGTGTTCATGGGCGATATGCCTTTAATGACACCGAACGGGACGTTTGTTGTCAACGGAACCGAGCGCGTGATTGTGTCCCAAATGCACCGCTCGCCGGGCGTATTTTTCGATCATGACAAAGGTAAGACGCACAGCTCGGGCAAGTTGCTGTTCGCCTGCCGGATCATCCCGTATCGCGGATCCTGGTTGGATTTCGAATTTGACGCCAAAGATATCGTGTTCTGCCGGATCGACCGTCGTCGTAAATTGCCGGTAACGACCTTGCTGTACTCGTTGGGTCTGGACCAAGAAGACATCATGGACGCGTATTACAACACCGTGTCCTTCAAACTGGATGGCAAAAGCACCGGCTGGATCGCGCCCTTCTTCCCGGATCGGGTTCGCGGCACGCGTCCGACCTTTGATTTGGTCGATGCAAAAACTGGCGACATCATCGGCGAAGCCGGTAAGAAAGTCACACCTCGCGCGGTCAAGAAGCTGATCGACGAAGGTGACGTGACCGAATTGCTGGTGCCGTTCGAACATATCGTCGGCAAGTTCGTCGCGAAAGACATCATCAACGAAGACAACGGTGCGATCTATGTCGAAGCTGGCGATGAGCTGACTCTGGAATATGACAAAGATGGCACGCTGATTGGCGGTACGGTCAAAGAGCTGGTGGATGCGGGTATCACCGACATTCCGGTTCTGGACATCGACAACATCAATGTCGGCCCCTACATGCGCAACACCATGGCGGCGGATAAAAACCTGAACCGCGAAACCGCGTTGATGGATATTTACCGCGTTATGCGTCCGGGCGAGCCGCCCACCGTGGATGCGGCCAGCGCGCTGTTTGACACGTTGTTCTTTGATGGCGAACGGTATGATCTGTCCGCGGTTGGCCGGGTCAAGATGAACATGCGTCTGGCTCTGGACGCGGAAGACACGCAGCGCACCCTGCGCAAAGAAGACATTGTGGCTTGCATCAAGGCTTTGGTTGAGTTGCGCGATGGCAAGGGTGATGTCGATGACATTGACCACTTGGGCAACCGCCGTGTGCGCTCGGTTGGCGAGTTGATGGAAAATCAGTACCGTGTCGGTCTGCTGCGCATGGAACGCGCGATCAAGGAACGTATGTCCTCGGTCGAAATCGACACGGTGATGCCGCAGGATCTGATCAATGCCAAACCTGCCGCAGCGGCTGTGCGTGAATTCTTTGGCTCTTCGCAGCTAAGCCAATTCATGGACCAAACCAACCCGCTGTCCGAGGTTACGCATAAGCGTCGCCTGTCCGCGCTTGGCCCCGGGGGTCTGACGCGCGAACGTGCGGGCTTCGAGGTCCGCGACGTGCACGCCACCCATTATGGTCGCATGTGTCCGATTGAAACGCCGGAAGGGCCGAATATTGGCCTGATCAACTCGCTTGCGACCTTTGCGCGGGTAAACAAATACGGCTTTATCGAAACGCCCTATCGCCGCGTCGAAGGCGGTGTGGTGACCGACGAAGTCAACTATATGTCGGCTACCGAAGAGCAGCGGCATACCGTGGCGCAGGCCAATGCGTCTATCGACGAAAACGGCAAATTCACAAATGAATTCGTCAACACCCGTCAGTCTGGCGAATACACATTGGCCCCATCCGAGAATGTCGACCTGATCGACGTCTCGCCCAAGCAGTTGGTGTCTGTGGCGGCCTCGCTCATTCCATTCCTTGAAAACGACGATGCGAACCGGGCTTTGATGGGCTCGAACATGCAACGTCAAGCGGTGCCTTTGCTGCAAGCCGAAGCGCCGCTGGTCGGCACGGGGATTGAAGGCAAAGTCGCGATTGACTCAGGTGCTGCGATCCAAGCCAAACGTGCGGGCGTGATCGACCAAGTGGATGCGCAACGGATCGTGATCCGGGCGACGTCTGATTTGGAACTGGGCGATGCGGGCGTGGACATCTATCGCATGCGCAAATTCCAGCGCTCAAACCAAAACACCTGTATCAACCAACGTCCTCTGGTGCGTGTGGGTCAAAACGTGTCCAAAGGCGAAATCATCGCTGACGGGCCGTCCACAGATATCGGCGAATTGGCCTTGGGCAAGAACGTGGTCGTCGCGTTTATGCCGTGGAATGGCTATAACTA
>JBGCEM010000021.1:0-6331 GCA_045106335.1 Paracoccaceae bacterium
CTGTGTCACACATCAAAGAGGTTTAAGCCTCGCGCGTGGCGCGCATTTCGGCGAGAATGGCCGCGCGTTTGTCCAAAGCGGCCGCCGTCGTTTGATCGTAGATGCTGTTGCCATGGGCATCGATTCCTACTGTCAGTGGCCCCAGGCGATCGACCTCAATCCGGGCAATCCGGTAATGCGAGATCATCTCTGGCCAACCAATGCCTGTGACCTTGCGGATCCCGGCGGTGATGATCTCGGCCCCGCCGCCCAGAAACGCCAGATAGATGCAGCCCGCTTCAGCCATAGCCCGCGCGCTTTCGGCGCTTAGCCCCCCTTTGCCACCCGTGGCCCGCAGACCCAGGCCCGGAATAAGCCGCGGCATGTGGCCATTAAAACGCGTGCTTGTGGTCGGGTTCATATAGACGATCCGCAGCGTCCCATCCTCGGACTTTTCATTGAGGCTGCCCAGGTGGAACAGCGCGGCGCCGTGCAGATCGAAGGGCAGCGGTTCTACCCCATCAAGACAACCAAGCAATCGGTCATGGGTCGGCATCCCCGCCGTCGCGAAAATCTCGCCCGTAAGATAGACGAGATCACCGACCTTCACCGCGCGCACCGCGTCTTCGGTCAATGGCAGGGCCAATTCGTGTTCTTTGACCGTCATTCGCCCCACTCCATCCGCCCGTCGCCCCAGATCTTTACGCTGGTACGGCGGTTGATCCAACAATTGAACGCCACCGCAACGGGCGTGAAGCCATGCCCGCTCGAGTAATCCACATGCACGCCCAACACAGTGGTATCACCGCCAGTGCCCATGGGACCGAACCCGAGCGCATTGACGGCCTTGAACAATCGGTCCTCCATGGCGGCCAAAGTCGGATCGGGATTGACCCCGCCAATCGGGCGCAAGGTCTGTTTCTTGGCCAGCCCCGCGCAATGATCGAAGGTGCCGCCAATGCCGACACCCATAACAACCGGCGGGCAATGTTGCGCCCCAGCCTTGATCGCAACATCCAGGATGTAGGTTTCGATTTCTTCCAATGAGGGAAACGTGAACAATTCCAGCGCCGCCCACCGGCCCGAGCCAAGCGCCTTGGGCGAGCAGATCATTTCGACATAATCCAAGCCGCTTTCGAAGTCATAAGTGACGATGGGCATATCTTTGCCGTGATAGCCACGCTCTAATGTCAGCGGGTTGGTCACATGTTTCAGCATCGGCGGCTCAATCGTGTCGACCAATTGCTCATAGCCCGCCCGGATTGCCGCTTTGAAATCGCAGTCCAGGGGCGCCTTGGCCCCTACCTTGACGAAATAAACCGGCACGCCGCTGTCAGAGCACACAAACCGGTCTTTCTTTTCGGCCAGCTGGGCACTGCGCAGTTGCAGTTCCAGAGTGTGTCGCGCAGTTTCATTGGTTTCTGTCTTCATGGCGGCGGCAAGCGCGGCCTTGGCATCCTCGGGCACTTTGCGCAGCGCACGCGCGTAAAGCTCGCGCGTTGCCCGGTGGATCATCTCATCGGTGATAGGCATGGCTGCATCCTCACTTTCGAAAACGGTTCATTGCACATTGTCCGACAGCAAACGCTTGATCTCTGCGATAAGATCTCGCCTGTTTTCTCGGGTGTACACAGCGGCATGGGGCGACAAAATACAGGTCGGCGCATCAAAAAACTTTGGGTTCGGCATCGGCTCGTCCTCAAACACATCCAATGCGGCCCCAGCGATTTGGTCCTGCACCAAGGCTGTGATAAGCGCGGCTTCGTCCACCACGGATCCGCGAGACACGTTGATCAAGACCCCTTGCGGCCCAAGACGCTGCAAAACCTCTGCATTGACGATGCCCTGGGTTGCCGCGCCGCCCGCACAGGTCAGCACCAGCACATCGACCGAGGCCGCCAAATCGGCGATATCTGGCACGAATGGCCAGGGCACATCCTTCGCGTTACGGCCAGCATATGATATTGCGCAACCCAATGCGTCCAGTTTGCTTGCCACGCGCCCGCCAATCCGGCCCAGGCCCAAAATGCCAACTTTGCGCTCGGACACCCGCGCCCCAAATGGCGCGCGGGCCTCAGCCCATCGACCGCTGCGCACGAATCGATCGTTAGACACGATGTTGCGCAGCACGGCAAAAATCAGGCCGACGGCATATTCGGCTGTGTCCTCGACCATAACATGAGGGGTTGGGGTAACGTCGATCCCTTGGGCCGCCAATCCTGCCAGATCGAATTTGTCCAATCCAGCCCCGACACTGGCAATTGTTGTAAGCGCCGGTAGGGCCTTCAACATCTGTTGATCCACACCCCCCATCGCCGAGGTCACCCCATGGGAAATGGCCTGCTGTTCGGCCTGCGCCAAGACCTGGACCTTAGCCGCATCCACCAGATCGAAATCATCCCCCAGCGCTGTTTGGACATCTGCGGGCATTTTACCCAACAAAGCCACCATTTTGCGCTGTCTTTGGTTCACCTTTTCACCTTTCAAGGCTTAAAGACGGGCGGTCTTTTCGCGCGAAAGGCTGCCATCGCTTCGGCACTGTCTTCGGAGGTCGACAAAGCCTTAGTCTGGCCTTGTTCGAACCGGTAGCCTTCGTAAATCGACTGGCCCTCGGTCACTTGGAACGACGCCTTGGCCGCGCGCACAGCCGACGGGCTTGCCTTGGCGATGTCCCGCGCAATGCCCATGGCCGTCTCCATCAGATCATCGGGCGCGGTGCAGGCCGAAGCAACGCCCATGCGCAAAAGATCTGGGCCATACATCCGCCGCGCCGAGAAAAGCATCAAACGCGCATCGGATTCGCTTAGGTGACGGCGCACATGGGAAACACCGCCCGCAAGCCCCACATTCACCTCTGTCATCTGCAAATACCCTTTTTCAGAGAAGATCAGGATATCGCAGCACAAAGCGGTCACGCAGCCAGCTCCGATGGCGGGGCCATTAACCGCCGCGATCACAGGCTTTGAGCATTCCAGAATACAATCGAAGCTGGCCCGAACCCGACGATTGTGTGCTGTGTAATTGCCCGGATCTTGGGTCGGCCGCTCGGACAAATCCGCCCCGGCTGAAAATGCCTTGCCCTGCCCAGTCAAGACGATAGCGCGCACATCATCCCGATCACCAAGGTTGTCCATGACCTGCTGCATCTCTTCGCGCAATTTGTTGTTCTGCGCATTCACGGGCGGTCGAGTAATCGTAACCGTGGCGATGTAATCGGCAACGGCAACCTCAAGCGTTTCAACTGTCATTGACGGTCTTCCTTTGTGGGATGAACTTCGCGAATTCGCCTTCGTTTTCACATAGCATCACGAAGGGCACAAGCATTACAACTAATCATATAGCTTTTTACTTACCAGATGTAAATCGGATCAGTTTGCCTTCGAAATTGGAGCTTACTTTGGCAGAAATTTCTTGCCAACTGTAAAAAGCTATGTTTATGACTTAAGGAGAATAGGGAGGCTACAATGACAATTTCAAGAACACTTCTGGCTGGTTTGGCGACCGCCGTTTTGACATCAACAACGGCACTGGCAGCGTCCTGCCCTGCGGGATATCCTGCGGGCAACGTGAATTTCCTTGTCGGCTACGGTGCCGGCGGTGGAACGGATACGGTGGCGCGGAAGGTAGCTACGGATATCGAAACAGCGACCGGTTGGACCATCGTTGTCGACAACAAGCCAGGCGCCAGCGGCGGCGTTATGGCTAAGGGTCTGATCGATGGCGATGCCGACGGCATGACCGTTGGTGTGGTCAGCAACACCACAGTGGCGATCAACCCTCATGTGAATGCCGATATCGGCTATACCCATGACGATTTCGGCTATTTGGGCACCGGCATGGTCTTAAACTATGGACTTGTGACCTTAGCGGAAAATCCCTTTGGCACGCTCGAAGATTTCGTGGCAATGGCCAAGGAAAAAGGCCGTGCGACTGTCTCGGTCGGCGCTTCAAGCCATACCATCGCAGTGGACACGCTGGCTGAACATTACGGGATCAAGCTCGTCGCCATTCCGGGCAAAGGATCTGCTGCAGCCCTTCAAGAGGCTTTGGGCGGCCATGTGGATGCGACGATCCAGGGCGCGGCGCATGTTCCGCAGATCAAAGCGGGCAAGATGGTACAGCTGGCCACATTGACCGAAAATCGTGCGGCCTATGCGCCCGATACCAAGACGGCGCTGGAAAGCGGTGTGGATCTGTCCATTGAAGGCCACATCATCTTTATCATCAACAAAGACACCCCAGCAGAAATCCAGACTTGTCTTGCCGATGCTCTGGCCGAGGTCACCAGTTCGCAGGACTATGTCGACTTCCTCGCGGGTCGTTCGGCTGTGCCTGGCAATATGGGCGCAGACGGAACTGCCGAGTGGGTGGCGAATGCGTCGGCCTTCTACGGTGAGAAGCTGGCCAAGTGATCACCGCCGATCGCCTTCAGGGCATCGTAATCTTTGGGTTTGGGTGCGCGCTGCTGTTGTGGCTTGTGCCCGCCCATGTCACGACGATGCCCGGGGATCCGCTGGATCCATCGCTGTTTCCCCGCATTGCTGGCTGGCTGATCGCTGGTTTGGGTCTGCTGCAGATTGCAATCGCCAGACCAGGGGCTGCAGTGCCTGCGGTGGCCGAAGTCATTGGTTTTGCATGTTTCATCGCAGCTCTTGTCGCGGCTGGGTTGCTGTTGCCGCGGGTTGGTTTTTTACCAGTCGCGGGTGGGCTGATGGTCGCCAGCCTTGTGCTTTTGCGCGAACGCAGACCGCTTTGGGCGGCGGTAACGCTGTTTGGTGTACCGCTTTTTGTGTGGTTCCTCTTTGCAGTTCTTTTGTCCCGGCCTCTGTCCTGACGCCTTCCGAAAGGTTCCACCATGCTTGATGTGTCGCTCCTTTTGGCCGGTTTTGCTGATGTCTTCACCCTGTCCAACATGCTGTTCATCCTATGCGGTGTGGCCCTGGGACAAATCGTGGGGGCTATTCCGGGGCTGAGCATCATCATGGCCTTGGCCATCGCGGTGCCATTGACCTACGGGCTCGACACTTTGGCCGCGATCTCGTTTTTGATCTCGGTCAACAAGGGCGGCACGATCGGGGGCGCTGTGCCCGCAATCCTTCTCAACGTACCGGGATCAGCAGAGTCAGCGGCGACCACGATGGACGGTCATCCCATGGCCAAGAATGGCAAACCGATGAAGGCGATGAAATACGCGCTGTATCATTCGGTATCTGGGGATCTGGCCAGTGATATCGTGCTGATCCTTTTGGCCGCGCCGCTGGCCATAATGGCCCTGAAAATGGGCCCCGTCGAGATCACCGCCCTGATGATCCTCGCCTTCACGGTAATCAGCGGATTGGTCGGAGATTCCATGATCAAGGGACTGACCTCTGCTGCCTTTGGCGTTTTACTGGCCACCATTGGGCTTGATCCCGGAATGGCCACCCCCCGCTTTACCTTCGGCATGCTGGAACTTTATGATGGCGTACCGCTGACCGCTGTTAGCATCGGCGCCCTTGCCATGAGCGGCGTGCTGGTCGGTCTGCTAGGGCTGCGCGGCGCGGACAAAACCGCGCAATCGGCCATCACCATCAAGGGACGGCCCCGCCAGGACAGCGTGGTGACCTTTACCGAATTTTGGGCCAACCGTATTGTCGCTGTGCGCGCCTTCGTGATCGGGACCATCATTGGCGCGATTCCGGGGCTGGGCTCGACCACAGCGGGCTTTCTTAGTTACTCTGTCAACAAGCAGGCCGCCAAGGACCCCGAAGCCTTTGGCAAGGGCGATCCGCGCGGCATCGCTGCGTCCGAAACCGCCAATAGTGCCGTTGTCGGTGCGAACCTTATCCCGCTGCTGACCCTGGGCATTCCCGGCAATATCGCAGCGGCACTTCTGGTGTCAGCTTTCATCATTCATGGCATCCAGCCCGGCCCCTTATTGTTCGAACAACAGGCGCAATTGGTCTATGGGATGTTCGGCGCGATGCTGGTGGCCAATTTCTGCAACCTCGCCGTTGGTCAATTTGGGATGCGGTTTTGGGCCATGGTCGTCTCAGCACCGGGCACGGTCATTTATCCCGCCGCCATGCTGCTGTGCTTCGCAGGTGCCTATGTCATTACAGGGGCGACCTTTGGCGTCTTCGTGATGATATCGGCAGCCGTCTTCGGCTATTTGATGCGGACGTTTGGATATTCCATCGTCGCCTTCATCGTTGCTTTCTTGCTGACACCGCAATTGGAAAACTCGGTGCTTAAGGCGCGGCTCATCACAGACGATGATCCATGGGAGTTGCTCAACCACCCGATTGCTTTGCTTTTGGTCGCCATGTCCGTAGCCTCGATCCTCTATCTTGGCCCGCGCAAGAAAAAACCC
>JBGCEM010000022.1:0-27180 GCA_045106335.1 Paracoccaceae bacterium
GCCAAGGCAGGCAAACAGGCTACCGATGTGATCAAAATGGTGGTGGGTCAAAAAGATGTGGTGTACTTCACGGAATTCGATATTCGCGCGGCGCAACTGGCCCATCGCGCCTTCTCCACAGTCAATCAGGATCGGCGCATCCCCATTCATCAGGACAAAGGACGGCTGCGAGCGGTTCGGGTTTTGCACCGGGCCACCCGCTGTGCCCAATGTGATGACTGAAGAGGGATTCGGCATGGTGCAATCCTTTTCGGGCGCTGTTTGTCGACGTTCGGCCGGACAATACCCAAAGCTGATCCATCATGGAAATTGAAATGTACAATGCCATTCATGGATTCGGCGGATAAGTTCTTGCGGGCTTGCGACGTGTTAAAAAATTTGTTTTGGGATGATCATTGGAAACTGAGAGCCTAAGATCAGATGAATAAGAGACTTCCAAAATTAATGACTGTTGTCACCGCATGGGCGCTGACGCCGCACATGATCCGCGTGACGCTAACAGCCCCCGAAATCGCGGTTATGGATCCCGAATGTGCCGGAGCGAATTGCAAACTGTTCCTACCAAGCCCGGGCCAGAGCCTGGATGATTTCACCACGCAATTGGCAGATGGACCACGGCCAACAGTCCGGACTTATACCGTGCGCGCCATCCGCCCGAAAACTCACGAATTGGACATTGATTTCGTGGATCATGGCGATGTCGGCCCTGCTTCAGCTTGGGCGCGGCAGGCGCGATCCGGATCTTTCCTCGGTTTTGCAGGGCCCGGTCCCGTCAAGGTCGCGACCTATTACGCTGATAGCTATTTGGTCGTGGCAGATATGTCCGCGCTTCCCGTGGCCGCCGCCGCGTTAGAGGCGATGCCCGAAGACGCACGAGGCACGGCAATTTTTGAAATCATGTCGCC
Organism: Paracoccaceae bacterium; assembly: GCA_045106335.1. Classification (GTDB taxonomy): domain Bacteria; phylum Pseudomonadota; class Alphaproteobacteria; order Rhodobacterales; family Rhodobacteraceae; genus Aliishimia. The sequence continues at coordinate 906 of JBGCEM010000022.1, forward strand.
CGATGACAAACAAGAATTTCGAATGCCGGATGGAATAGACGTCCAATGGGTGGTGAATCCTGATCCGCATGTCTCCAGCACGGTGATCCCCGACATGATTGCCGCGTTGAAATGGCCGGATGGAATCGTCCAGACTTGCATTGCAGGTGAAAGTGGCATGATCAAAGCGTTACGCCAGTCTCTTTTGGTTGCAAAAGGATTTCCGAAGCGGGACTGCTACATCTCCGGTTATTGGAAAATCGGATTGGTTGAGGACGAACATCAACAACAAAAACGCGCAGAGGCCGCTGGCTAAGATTAAGCCTTCTGGCACGTGCAATATCAGTCAAGTCTCTAAGTTATTACTTTAGAAGCTAAATTCCTCTGAGCACTTCGCGCTGTTCTTAAGTCTGTGAGGTTTGACTCTCAAATTTTTAACATACGGTAGATAATAGCTATTTAGGATGAGCTAAATAAAAACCATACTATTTAAAAATTGCTGCCGTTACTTCAATATCGTTGATGTGCGACAGATCTGTCATAATAGATGAAACTCCAAATATGCGTCTAGGGCGCTTTGCCAAAACCGATGTTGGCGGCGAAACTGTATCTGCATTTATACCACCCCCATTGCCACCGTCGCCTCCCTTAGATGTTTTGCCTTTGCTGGGTAAACTGAGCGCTGCAGAGCGCGCGCTGGGTCGCCTGGATGGTGTAACCATGCTCCTGCCACGGCATGATCTTTTCGGTGACCTGCCCCCCGAGGGTCCCTCATTTATGACGAGAGTTTGCGGGTCTGTGTTTGATAGTTTTCGTTGTCGGTTTGGGCAAGCGCGTCGTGCGCGGAGCCCTCAAATTTCTCAAGCGCACGACCATTGCCGGCAGTGGTTTGCAAAGCAAACCATGAGAGGGCGCTTCAGCGGGTGTTTGGTTCTCCAGTGATGAGTGCGGTCTGACGTTGTTGTAATCGTACCGCCAAAGGGCCAGCTTGCGGCGGGCGTCGTCCAAGCTGTCGAACCACTCTTCGTTCAGCAGTTCGTCTCGCAAGCTACCATTGAAGGATTCAATGAAGGCGTTCTGCTGCGGCTTGCCCGGATCGATGTAGTGCCACTCGACATCGTTCTCATTCGCCCATTTCAGGATCGCGCGACTGGTGAACTCGGTCCCATTATCGCTGACAATGCAAGCGGGCTTGCCGTAGATCCGAACCAGTGCGTCCAACTCACGAGCGACACGCGCGCCTGAGATGCTGGTGTCGGCCATGAGGCACAGGTTCTCACGACAGCAATCATCATTCACTGCCAAGATGCGGAACTTGCGCGAGACGCCAAACGTATCGGACAGAAAGTCAAGCGACCAGCGCTGGCCCGGCCGTAGCGCCACTGACATCGGCGTGCGCGATCCACGCGCCCGTTTTCTCCCTCGGCGTCGCCTGACGCCCAGCTTTTCTTCGGTGTACAGGCGATACAGCTTCTTGTGGTTCATGATCATGCCTTTGCGTTCCAGCATCACACCAATCCGCCGGTAACCAAACCGGCGACGTTTATTGGCAATCGCCTTCATCTCTTTGCGAACTTCAGGATTATCCGGCGGTTTGTCGCGCCGGACGGTCTTGGGATCGACACCAACAAGCCGGCACGCCCGACGTTGCGAGATGTCATGATCCCGCATCACTTTGCGTGCTGCAGCCCGTCGCATATTCGGTGTCGTCAGTTCTTTCCCAGCAAGTCCTTCAGCACGACGTTGTCCAGCATTGTATCGGCCAACAAACGCTTCAATGCTAGGTTCCGAGACGAGCTGCTCAATGGCGAACTGTTCTACACCTTAAAGCAGGCCCAAATCCTGATTGAAAAATGGCGCGTTCAATACAAGACCGTAAGGACGCACAGCGCTCTGGGCTATCGCCCGCCTGCGCTGGAAAGCATCGTACCAGTGGGCCAGAGGCCCACGATGCACTAACAATTAACCCGGACCACCCGATGGGGGCACGCCAACCCGAAGCCTTTCTTCGCGATATAATCGCCGCAGCTTCTTCTGGTTCACGTGGATGCCCTGACGCTCCAGCACATGATATGAATGCGCCGATAACCGAAGCGCCTGCATATAAGCTCGCGCATTCTCGTTTGCGGGGTACCGCTTGTCTTATGAATATTCCTGCTTTTGTGCGAAACAAAAGCCAGAGTTCAACATTCTAGAATGTTGAACTCTGGTGGTGGTTGGATCGTCTGCCGCTTGGTTTTTGAGGACCGTAAAGGAGTAAGATCAACCATCACCTTTGCCAAGGGCCTGAATCACTGACCGACAGGCGATTGCGCGGCAATCTGCCGAGAGGCGGATACAGAGCGGCAAAAAGCCCTCTAGGACAAGCATAGGATATGATGAAGATGACAGACGGTACCATTGGCATCGATATTTCCAAAGCGACTTTGGATATTCACCGATTGAGCGACGCGAAGACGAAGTCGTTTGGCAATTGCCCCACAGGATTTAGGTCGCTTGCCAGGTTTTGCGCAAAGACGCCTTTGAAACGCGTTGTTTACGAAGCGACAGGTGCTTACCATAACGAACTTGAACGGGCTTTAGGCGCGCATTTGCCATTGGTGAAAGTGAACCCTTTGCAAGCGCACCGATTTGCTCAAGCACAAGGCGTGCGTGCAAAAACAGATGCCGTTGATGCCAAAGTTCTGGCGGAGATGGGGCGTGCATTTGCATTGAAACCAGATGCACCTACGCCAAAAATACAGCACGATCTTAGAGAGTTACGCACATTTCGTTGAGGATTAGTCAAAGATCGGACCAGCATCATGAACCGGCTGAAAACGCAGAAACTGTCCATCACTTGTCGTCAAAGTAAAACCCGTTTGGCGCAAGTTGATAAGCAAATCGCTGAGATTAGTGCTGAGATTGATCGTCTGATAAAAGCCACCAACACGTTGGCGCGCGCGATGAAAATACTGCGTTCCATTCCCGGCATCGGTGCAGTCTGTGCTGCCACCATTTTGATTGAGATGCCTGAGATCGGGAAGCTGGATCGAAGGCAAGTCGCCAGTTTGACTGGATTGGCGCCAATGGCACGTCAGTCGGGGCATTAGCGCGGAAAATCTTCTATTCAGGGTGGTCGGAAAATAGTGAGGGATGCCCTCTACATGCCGGCCTTGGTCGCGATGCGATATAACCCCGACTTTAAGGCTAAATATCAGGCTATGATCAAAGCAGGTAAGCCACCAAAAGTCGCTATTACAGCGTTCGTCGGGAAAACGCCCCACTGGGGCCTTTCCTGGTCCTCCTTACTGCGAAAGCTCATTGAACTGGCCAACGCGCTTATCAAAGCGGTTCGAATTTGGGCTATAAGGGGGGCTTGATCAAGACGGATACTCCTTTGGAACAGATGCCCACCATCTGCCAAGAGGTTTCACGCTGGATAGAGAACCCGCGAGCGAGAATTCGGCAACCCATTCGGGCCGCGTTGATATCCAGAAATGGCCCCTTGCTCGGATCACACCAGGGAGTTCATCGTTCAGCACCTCAAGGATGCGTTCTGGTACGAAGGGAAGCCGCGTACGGTAGACATAAGACGCGACACCATATTCTTCTGTTTCGGGAACATGGTTGGCAAAGCGGTAAAGTTGCATGGCCAACATGGGATGTAAATGGAACTTCGCATGTAAGAAGGCGGTCAAAAGAAGATTTGGCGGGTCAAATTACAGACAGCCTTTAATCCATCAGAGTGCCATTCTTTTTGTTTTTTGAGTTTCTCATCAAAAAAAATTTGTCGATCTCTGGGAAGCTGTCTTTGTGGGCAGATTGCTTGCTGAGTACGCTGAGGACTTCTTGTCGTCCGGTTTGGCGAGCTGCGGCGGCCAGAACTGGTTCTTTCAGGATTTTGGTTTGCAATAATTCCTGCGTCAGTCTTGTTTTTTCCTGCTCAGCCCAGTGGTACCAAGTGGTATCTGCACCAACAGTTCGCATAGGAACAAGTCCCTTATCAGAGCCTAGACTTTCTTTTTGATCTAAATCAATTTTCGAAATTGCTTGACGTAGTTCGTCTTCCTTTTGTTGAATCGCTTGCAACTCAAGTTTAGTCTTAATTCCGCGAAGTGTTTCTAGTTTTACAAGCGTGTCAATCGGCTTTTTCATTTTAATAGACCCGGTTGCGTGCCTTCATACGCATTTTCTCAGAGAATTGAATCGCTGTAGCGACAGCTTGATACAGATCTTGCGGAATTTCCGAACCGATATCCGTCGTTGCATGCAAAGCCCGCGCAGTGGGTGGATCTTCGTGAATTGGTACACCAAATTCCATTGCGCGTTCACGAATTACTCTTGCGTTTTCATCGACACCTTTTGCAACACATTTTGGCGCCGATCCCGGCTCGCGGGACCAATGTAACGCGATAGCGTAGTGCGTGGGGTTTGTGATAATGACATCGGCTGTTTCGACATCCTTCAAGACTTGATTTGACAACCTTTCGCGTCCACGTTGTTGACGTTCTTGCTTCAAGTATGGATCCCCTTCGCTTTCCTTCGCCTCATCCATGACTTCTTTTCGACTCATCATCAGCTTTTTGTTGTGATCAAACTTCTGAAATAGGAAATCAATTCCACCAATTAAGAGAGTAATGACAATAATAATCATGAAGAATTGAACAAACAAGTCAGCTAGAACAATGAGAACCTGCTGACTATTCAACGCCGCTGCAAATGTTACTTCATCCAGCTTGATGAAGAGAAAGAGTCCCAGTAATATCGAAAACACAGTCAATTTGATAAAGCTCTTGAACCATTCAAACAGACCGGATGCGCCAAACTTTTGTTTTGCTACACTTATCGGCGAAACTCTGCTGAGTTTTGGAGCCAGTTTCGTGGGCGCAAATGTGAAGCTGTTTTGCGCGATTATGCTGAGGATTACAAACAATGCTGGAAGCCCAAACAATACGGCCAACAGCGAACTGACTTCTGAAAACAGCTCAGAAAACGTAAGAAAACCTGCGCCTTTGAATAGAACTTGAGCAAGGTCATCAGGTTTTGCAATCAAAGCCTGTAAAGACGTCATGTCTTTACCAAAACTGCCCAAGGACAATACGTAGAATGCAACGAATAGACCAGCGTACGCTGCTGTTGTATTCAAGTCTTGCGACTTTGGAACGTCTCCTTTCTTGCGCGCATCCGCAATTTTCTTGGGTGTCGGCTCGAATGTCTTATCGGTGTCGTCGTCTTGGCCCGCCATTTGAAATTACATCAATGGATTGGCCATGAATGCATCCAGCGCTTGCATCCACACTGCCAGAATAACTGGAACGGAAACGAATAGCATAATGAGACCACCTGCCGTAATCAATGGAGCCCCAACAAATGCCACCATTAACTGTGGCATTGCCTTGTTTATGACACCCAATGCAACATTGTACAGAAACGAAACGATCAAAAAGGGCGCAGCTAGACTAAACGCAAGTGTGAAAACGCGAGCGACTTGTGCCATTCCCCATTCAGCCACATCCGATGCAGCAGCAAAGCGGCCAAACGCCAAAAAGTCGTAGCTTATGATAAAGAACTGGGCAGCTTTGACATGTAAACCAAGTAGCATCGCCAGTGTTATTCCAGACAAATACAATATGTACCCAAAGGCAGGCATTGGATCTACGCCAGATCCGCCCAAAAATTGAGATAAAGATGTTGCTTGAGCAGCAATTACGCCAGCTGTTTGAAGTGCCATAGCAAAAAGCCGCAATCCAATACCAAGTAAAAGGCCAGACGTCACTTCCGTCAAAATGATCATGGTTATTGGAATGTTTTCGGGTGGACCATCAATAACCGGCGCTACAACTGCCGTCATGGCCACGGCCAAAGCAAGTTTTACGCGTGTTGGAATGGATTGTTCACCAAAGCCTGGAATGAGAGAGAAAAAAGCAGCCATACGGAAAAAGACGCCGATCGTATTTTGGGCATCAAGTTCAGTGTATTGGAATAATGCAAGAAGTTGCTCCATTACATATCCACAACGCCTACTAAAGACGGTTTGGCATCAGTCCCAATTTCTTCAAAAGAGAGAACCGAAGCCGTAATTCCCTTTGCCTTAAATAACGTTCGCAAAAACCGACGCCTTTGTGTGCTGGTCACGATAGCCGGGAAAACACCCGTATCATTTGCTTGGCGGATTTTCGTGGCAATGTTGTCAGCGAGCGAATTGAATAGATTGGGCGGGAGCGCAATTTCAACCCCCGACCGCGCGTCTCCAACCTGATAGGTGGCAAAGACCTCTTCCCATTCCGGCGAAAGTTGCAGAAGTGGAATTGTTCCGTCATCGCGCCTTAGGCTGGCGGTCAGCTGGAAGCCTAAGCGATGGCGCACGTGCTCGCAAATAGCTTCCTGAGATCCATGCGTTGTCTTTCCTTCAAGAATGGCTTCCAGTATTAAAGGCAAGTTGCGAATAGAAACTTGCTCTTCCAGTAGCAATTTCAAAACAGAAAGTAGCAACTCCATTGGGATTTTTTCAGGTACCAACTCATCTAGCAATCTTTTATTGGCATCGGCACGCACTGGATCCGAAATTGAAGTCAATTCGCTGAGCATTCTGCGCAAAGATTTGTAGGTCAGTAATCGTGACAAGTTCTTTTTGATGACCTCTAGAAGGTGGGTCGCCAAGATTTCTGAAGACGTCACCAGAGTAAGACCTTCCATTGCCATCGCATCTTTCTGATCAAAACCAACCCATTTTGCCGGAGCCCCGTACACAGGTTCAATTGCGGGCGTCCCGGGAAGATCGGCGCCTGACCCGTCGGGCAGAAGCATCATAACTTTGTCTGTTTCCAGATGTCCGCGCGCCTGTTCAACCCCTTGAATTTTAACAACATATGAGCCATCTGCGATCATACCATTATCGGATAAACGAATTTCTGGTAGTATGACTCCGAATTGTGAAACCACGTGCCGTCGCATATTAACAATACGGATGTCCAACCCCGTTCCGGGGTCAAGAACCATGTTTACCAAGTTTGGTGCGAATTCGACGTGAATATCGTCAAGCTCAAGCAGGTCGCCGATTGGTTTTTCAACGGGCGCTGCGTCTTTTGGCGCTTCAGCTTCAACTTCGACAGGGTTTTTATTCTGTACGACCCGCCAATATCCAGCTGCCGCAATCGCAATACTACCTGCGACAAATGGAATGAACGGAAGGCCTGGAAATAACGCAAACACAAACATAAGACCCGCAACTGAAAATAAAGCTGCCGGAAAGCGCCCTAATTGATCAAAAACGGCAAGGTCTGTTGCGCCTTTATTTCCACCTCGTGCCAGCAATAAAGCGGAGGCTATTGAAATAATGACAGCTGGAATTTGCGAAACTAGTCCGTCACCAACGGTTAGAATTGCATAGGTTTGAAAAGCTTGTGGAAAAGCCATTCCGTGCACGACCACGCCCATAATAAGGCCAGCCACTAAGTTAAGAATAATGATTAGTAGGCCGGCAACAGCGTCGCCTTTTACGAATTTCGATGCACCGTCCAAAGATCCGAAAAAGGTTGTTTCTTGTTGTTCTAATTCACGGCGGGCTTTGGCTTGCTCATGAGTCAACGCGCCGGCAGCTACGTCGCTATCAATGGCCATTTGTTTGCCCGGCATTCCATCCAAGGCAAATCTTGCGCCGACTTCCGCCATTCGCGCTGCACCTTTTGTGATCACCATAAAGTTCACAATTAAAAGAACTAAGAAAACGACCAAGCCCAGAAAGATGCTGCCGCCCATGACAAAATTGGCGAAGCCTTCAATGACCCCACCTGCGGCCCCAGTGCCGGTATGACCTTCGCCAATAATGAGCTTTGTAGATGAAACGTTTAGCGACAAACGCAACATCAATGAGGCCAATAAGATCGTCGGAAAGGCAGAGAAGTCCAACGGGCGTGAAATGAAGAGCGTGACTGTAAAAATCAACACCGCTAAAGAGAACGACACAGCCAATCCGATGTCCAAAAAGATAGACGGTACAGGAAGAATCATCATGACGATGATTGCCATTAATGCGAAGGCCAATGCGACAGTCGGATTAAATAGGGACAAATTGAGGTTTTTCATGAATGACTTCGGCCCGTGTGGATGTTGCGCATTGATTAACGATCATGCGCTTTCAGGCCGGAATACCGATTGTTTGTTAACAATTTGCTTCAATGGGGGAGGTTCTGGCGCAAACTGATTTCTTTTCGCACCCCGTGGTACATGCTGGTCTGGTCTGCAGGTAACGGTCGTTCCTGCTGACGACAGGACCTGCCAGGAAGCTTGGCGCGGTTTTGATACTCAAAGGCGCAGATTTTGCGGCTATTGGCGTATGAGAGTGGAAATATTATTAGGCCAACACCGTCAGAGTAATGCGTTTAAATGAGCCATGTCTCAGCGATTGTTTCTTGATTTAACCGGTCACGTGTCATCGAACGCCAACACAGTTGGTTCTTAATGGGGATTGTTAAATGTTTAATCCCAGCATGGCGAAGCCAGTGCGAACCATGCTGGTTCGTAGGGGTGACCCCGACATGTGCTGTCTATGGGAGTGTATGTATCGCCTGTTTTTAATGCGCCTCAGCCCAGTTTGAGCCTGTTCCAGCATCCACAACCAGATCGACGTCAAGCTTTACAACTGGATCTGCAGCACCTTCCATGACGTCACGCGCTGTCGCAATTAGCTGATCCTCGGAACCCTGCTCGACTTCGAACAGCAATTCATCGTGAACCTGCAACAACATCTTGGCAGGTTGCGCCGCAATCGCGTCTGGCATTCGGATCATGGCGCGACGGATAATATCTGCGGCAGTGCCTTGAATCGGAGCATTGATCGCGGCGCGTTGGGCAAATCCGGCGCGCGGCCCTTTGGCATTAATTTCTGGGGTGTGAATGCGCCGCCCGAAAAGCGTTTCGACGCGCCCATTTTCTTTGGCAAAGGCTTTTGTTTCGGTCATGTACTCCTTGATTCCGGGAAAACGTTCGAAGTAGCGGTCGATGAAGCCCTGTGCTTCGCTTCGTGGAATGCGCAAATTGCGCGCCAGTCCAAATCCGGAAATCCCGTAGATGACACCAAAGTTAATCGCTTTAGCCTGCCGCCGTATGTCTGGGGTCATTTGATCTAGGGGTACGCCGAACATTTCAGAGGCTGTCAATGCGTGAATATCTAGCCCGTCTTTAAAGGCTTGTTTCAATTCCGGGATTCCCGCGATATGGGCCAGAATGCGCAGCTCAATTTGGCTATAATCCAGTGCGACCAAAACACGGCCTTCTTCGGCGATAAATGCCTCCCGGATGCGGCGACCTTCTTCGGTACGGATGGGTATGTTTTGCAAGTTGGGGTCAGTTGAGGACAGCCGTCCAGTGTTTGCCCCCGTAATAGAATAGGATGTATGCACCCGCCCTGTTTCAGCATTGATATGGGTTTGCAGGGCGTCGGTATATGTGGATTTCAGCTTGCTGAGCTGACGCCAATCAAGCACGCGGGCAGGCAGTTCATGTTCCGTTGCAAGGTCTTCAAGGACGTCAGCACCCGTTGCATAAGCCCCTGTTTTGCCTTTCTTTCCACCTTCGATGCCCATCTTGTCAAATAAGATCTCACCCAGCTGTTTGGGCGAACCCACATTAAAGGTTTCGCCGGCCAAGGTGTGGATTTCGTCCTCAAGCCCGGCCATCTTTTGCGCAAAGGAATTGGACATGCGCGACAGCACATCGCGGTCTACTTTAATCCCATGACGCTCCATACGGGAAAGCACTGGAACCATAGGCCTTTCCAAGTTTTCATAGACGCGTGTCACGGCCCGTTCATGCAATTGCGGCTTGAGCAACGACCAAAGCCGTATGGTAATATCAGCATCTTCCGCTGCATATTTGACGGCATCCTCCAAAGGCACCTTGTCAAAGGTGATTTGAGATTTCCCGCTGCCCAAAAGAGATTTGATCGGGATCGGTTTGTGGTTCAAATATCGTTCGGACAAGGTGTCCATGCCATGCCCATGTTCGCCGCCATGGAGCGCATATGAGATTAACATTGTGTCATCAATTGGCGCGACTTTGATGTTTAAACGCGCGAAAATCTTAGCGTCATATTTCATATTTTGGCCGATTTTAAGGACACTTGGATCCTCTAACAGCGGTTGGATCTGGGCCAAGGCATTGTTCATGGGCATCTGTCCGGGCGCCAAATCATCGCTGGCAAACAGGTCATCCCCGGCATGTGTTTTGTGAATCAGTGGGATGTAACAGGCCTCGCCGGGCGTCACGGCCAGGCTGATGCCGACCAGATCGGCGGTCATTTCATTCAGGCCTGTAGTTTCGGTGTCGACGGCAACCCAACCTGTGGCATAGGCCTTGTCTATCCAGGTTTGCAACGCGGCCGCGTCCGAGACTTGGGTGTATGTGGCATCTTCAAAGCTGGGCATATCGGGCGCGCTTGCGCTGTCGGCGCTTGGGACCGAGACAGTTGTGATCGTCGGGGCTTCGACCCCCAATTGGTCCGCGATTCGTTTTGTTAACGTGCGGAATTCCATCTCTGCCAAGAACGACATCAAAACGTCAGGTTTGGGATCTTGGACCTCTAGATCATCCAAAGTGAAGTCGAGCGGTGTGTTATAATCCAATTGCACCAGGCGCTTAGACATTTCGATCTGGTCGCGTTTTTCGATCAGCGTTTGGCGGCGCTTAGGTTGTTTGATGTCCTCGGCGCGATCCAAAAGCTCTTCAAGGCTGCCAAATTCATTGATCAGTAAGGCGGCAGTTTTAATGCCGATACCAGGGGCACCTGGCACGTTGTCCACCGAATCCCCGGCCAGCGCCTGCACATCGACGACGCGCTCTGGCCCGACACCAAATTTTTCGTGAACGCCGTCCACATCTATGCGTTTGTTTTTCATAGCATCGAGCATTTCGACACCGCCGCCGACGAGTTGCATCATGTCTTTGTCGGATGAAATAATTGTCACGCGGCCCCCTGCTTCGCGGGCCTGCACAGAAAGGGTGGCGATAATATCGTCGGCCTCAAACCCTTCGAGCTCTTTGCAGGCGATGTTAAACGCCTCGGTTGCAGTGCGTGTCAGAGGTATCTGGGGGCGCAGATCCTCGGGCATTGCTTCGCGGTTGGCCTTGTATTGATCATAGATGTCGTTGCGAAAGGTGTGGCTGCCTTTGTCGAAGATGACAGCGACATGCGTGGGTGCGTCAGGGCCGTGATTGCCTTCCACATAGCGCTGCAACATGTTGCAAAAGCCTGAAACAGCGCCGATGGGCAGTCCGTCAGATTTGCGCGTGAGGGGAGGCAGTGCATGATATGCGCGGAAAATGAAGGCCGATCCGTCGATCAGGTGCAGGTGATGGCCTTTGCCGAAGGTTCCAGTCATGATTTTGAGACTCCCCGCTTTGCGTTTTGTCTTTCATGACATGGCAGGCATTGGGGGGCCAGATGGTATCCGTGCTTTCTGGGTGGGGACGTGTTTTATTCCCTGACGAGGGATTTCATCCCTCGCGCTCCCTGAGAGTTTAATTTGCTAAGTGAAGCAGCTTATTCGGCCGGCTGGTGATCTTTGTGGATGTATTTGCAATCGCAATAGGGGCATTCGACCCAACCGTGCTCGGTTGGCATTTGCAGCCAGACCCGGGGGTGGCCAAGTGCGCCTTCGCCACCGTCACAGGCCACGCGATAGGTATCGATGATTTTGGTTTCCGGTGCGTCTGTGCTCATGGCTGGGATTCCCGCTGGTTTGGCTGATGTGGTTTATGCGCCAAGCAAAGGTTCTGGGCAAGAGGAGCGTCGTTGCAGAAAAGACTCGAAATAGAACAAAACGTGAATATACTTGTTGACTATCATGTTTGCAGAATTGAGCGCGCAGTCGAATTTTACCTTTCTCACCGGGGCGTCGCATCCTGAGGAGTATATGCGCCGTGCGGCTGTTTTGGGGCTGGGGGGTGTTGCGATTGCCGATGACAATTCAGTTGCGGGGATTGTGCGGGCCCATACCGAAGCGCGAACGATCCGCCGGCTTGTGCAAGAGCGCCGGGATTGGGATGCGGCGCAGGGGCTGATCGGGCCGCCATGTCCGGCACATATTCCCAGACCTGTGTCTTTTCCGATGGATCTGGTACCTCGGTTAATTCCGGCGGCGCGCATATGTTGTCGTGACGGGGTGCCTGTTACAGTTTTACCGACGGATCGGGCGGCATGGGGGCGATTATGTCGGTTGATTTCACGGGGGCGGTTGCGGGCTGAAAAGGGGTCCTGTGATCTTGAGCTATCTGATTTGATTGAGTTTTCAGACGGCATGCATTTGTTGCTGTGGCCTGGGCGGGGATGGAAGGCGACGTTGCGCAGGCTGAAAGATGTGGCGCCAGGGCGGGTGCATGTGATGTTGTCTCCGCGCTATGATGGGCGTGATGCGGCGCGGTTGGGGCGGGTGTCGCAGGCAGCCAAGGCCTTGGGGGTTGGGACGATTGCGTCTGCGGCACCACGGATGCATCATGGGGCACGGCGCAAGTTGGCGGATGTGGTCACGGCGGTGCGCATGGGATGTCGCGTGGATGACTTGGGGCGTGCTGCACTGGCCAATGCCGAACAGCGTTTGCGATCCGAAGCTGATCTGCGGCGTTTGGTGGGGGATGGTCCTGTTGCGCGCGCGATTGAGTTGGCGCGGTCTCTTCGGTTTTCGCTGGATGAGTTGCGTTATGAATACCCGTCTGAGGTTTCAGATGGTGAAAGCCCGGCGGTGCGGTTGGAACGTTTGGCCCTTGAGGGGTTGGATTGGCGTTATCCTGGGGGGGCCTCGGAGCGGGTGCGCAAACTGCTGCGGCATGAATTGGATCTGATTTCCAAGCTGCGGTATGAACCTTATTTCTTAACCGTTCGGGATGTTGTGGCCTTTGCGCGCTCGCGCGATATTTTGTGCCAGGGCCGGGGGTCTGCGGCGAATTCGGTGGTGTGTTATTGCCTGGGCATCACCAGTGTCAGCCCCGAAATTGGCACGATGGTGTTTGAGCGCTTTGTGTCTGAGGCGCGCGATGAGCCCCCCGATATTGATGTCGATTTCGAACATGAGCGCCGCGAAGAGGTGATTCAGCACATTTATGAACGCTATGGCCGTGAACGAGCGGGGCTGTGTGCGACGGTGGTGCATTACCGCGGTAAGCGCGCCATTCGCGAAGTGGGTCGCGCGATGGGCCTGACCGAAGACACGATCAGCGCGTTGTCCTCGCAATTATGGGGATTCTTTTCGACCAAAGGGATTGAGGCCGAGCGGATGGCGGAAATTGGTTTGGATTGGAAGGATCCGCGCCTGCGGCAGACGATCCAGCTTGTCTATGACATCAACGGATTTCCGCGTCATCTCAGCCAGCATGTGGGTGGGTTTATCATGACGGATGGGCGTTTGGATGAATTGGTGCCTCTGGAAAACGCGACTATGGAAGGCCGTACCGTGATTTGTTGGGACAAGGATGACATTGATTCTCTTGGGATTTTAAAGGTCGATGTTCTCAGCCTTGGGATGCTGACCTGTATTCGGAAAGCGTTCGATCTGATGAAGCAGCATCATCGCTTGGATTATAACCTTGCGACATTACCGCCTGAAGATCCGCGCGTTTATGACATGTTGTGTGAGGCGGACAGTGTTGGCGTCTTTCAGGTCGAATCGCGCGCGCAGATGAACTTCTTGCCCCGGATGCGGCCCCGGACATTTTACGACTTGGTGATTGAGGTCGCGATCATTCGCCCCGGGCCTATTCAGGGCGATATGGTGCATCCCTATATTCGCCGCCGCAATGGTGAAGAAGAGGTCAGCTTTCCCTCGGATGAGTTGGGCGCTGTGCTGTCCAAAACGCTTGGGGTGCCGCTGTTTCAAGAACAGGCGATGCAGATTGCGATTGTGGGTGCGGGCTTTACCCCCGATCAGGCAGACCGGTTGCGTCGGGCTTTGGCGACCTTCAAAAAGCATGGATCTGTCAGCGAATTCCGCCAGCTTTTTATGCAAGGGATGAAGCGCAACGGCTATGAGGATGACTTTGCCGCCCGCTGTTTTTCGCAGATTGAAGGCTTTGGGGCGTATGGATTTCCCGAAAGTCATGCGGCGTCCTTTGCGCTGCTGGTCTATGCGTCGTCTTGGATCAAATGCCACCACCCGGGTATTTTTGCGTGCGCGTTGCTGAACTCTCAGCCGATGGGATTTTATGCGCCCGCTCAGATCGTGCGAGATGCGCGTGAACATGGCGTGAAGGTGCGTCCGGTCTGCATCAATGCCAGCTTTTGGGACAATGTGATGGAGCCAGACGGCCAAGGTGGGTTGGCACTGCGTTTAGGATTTCGCCAGATTAAGGGCGTCCCCGAAGAAGATATTTCCTGGCTGACCCAAGCGCGCGGCAATGGCTACCGGGCGGTGCGCGATGTGTGGCGGCGCGCAGGGCTGGTTCCGGATTTGATCGAACGGCTGGCCGAAGCGGATGTGTTTGCGGATTTGGGCCTGTCGCGCCGCGATGCTTTATGGGAGGCGAAATCCTTTACGTCGGGCTCTGCTTTGCCCTTGTTTGAAGGCGATATGGACGGTGAAGTGGTTAACGAACCCGCCGCATTATTGCCGGAAATGACATTGGGGGAACAGGTGGTCGAGGACTACGTCGCGACGCGTCTCACCTTGAAAACGCACCCTGTCGGCTTGTTAAGACATTTGTTGACGCCTTGTCAGGTGACAGAGCCTGCCAAATCGCAGTCCTGAAATTCTTAAATAGGTTTGGCGTCGAACAGGTGAATTTTAACGTCTCTCGACCTATATCAACCTTAGGAAAAAGGAGACGCGCATGAAATGCCCCATTGATGGTACAGCCCTGGTCATCGCAGAACGCAGCGGTGTTGAAATTGACTACTGCCCTCAATGTCGGGGTGTTTGGTTGGATCGGGGCGAGTTGGATAAGATCATCGATCGCAACAGTGCAGCCAGTCCTCCGCCCGCGCCCATGCCGACTGGGCAAGCACAACACTATGGTGGAAAACACAAAAAGAAAAAATCAGTGGGCGGTTTCTTAGAAGATCTGTTCGATTTCTAGGCAGCACATCGTATGACATAGATCAAAGCGGGAAGTGTAACGGCAGTCTAAGGTCAGGCGAAACCGATCCAAAGGAGCTGACCTATGTACACCAACATTCTGCTGCCCGTCGCCTATGATCCCAAAACACAATTGGAAGCGCCCTTGGCGGTGGCCAAAACCTTGGCCGCTCAAGGCGCGCATATGACGGTTGTGCACGTGATGGAGCTTTTGCCCAATTACGTCGTCGAATATTTACCGCCAGATTCGCTGGGCATCACCCGCCATGAAATCCTCAAAAAGATGGAGGACGCGGCCAAAGATTTGCCAAATTCGAAATGTGTGATCTTGGATGGTCATGCAGGCCGGATGCTGTCTGACTATGCCGTTAATCATGATATCGATCTTGTGGTGATGCCGTCCCATCAGCCGGAAATGGGCGATGTTATCTGGGGCTCAACTGCGGCCTATGTGGTGCGTCATGTGCCTTGTGCGGTGCATGTCGTCAGGTAGAAACTGGCTATGCTGATGCAGGAAAAACTAACGCAAAGCGCGGCCCTTTAGGATCGCGTCGCTGCCGAAACGTTCGCGGATTTTATCCGTTGCGCGTTCGGTTTGTGCGCGCTGTGACGCGCCCGGATCCAGCAAATCGCCCGAAATATCCGCGTCATCTGCTGGGACCAGATCGGAAATGCCGCAGCCCAACAACCGATAAGGGCCTTCATTGCCCACCTGATCAAACAGATCCCGGGCCGTACGATAAATCCTGTCGGCCATTTGCGTTGGGTCGCGCAAGGAAATCCGGCGCGTTAAGTTCGTGTGGTCGGCGCGTTTCAGTTTCAGCGTCACAACACGACCGGCAATATCCTTAGCTTTGGCGCGGTCGGATACTTTTTCGGCCATACGCCACAAATGGCCATCCAAAATGTCCGGATCGGCCGTATCCTCGCCAAAGGTCGTCTCGTTCGAAATCGACTTCATCGGCTCATGTGCAGACACGCGCCGCCGATCTTGGCCCCGGGCCAAATGCCACAACCGCTCGCCCATCGTGCCAAACCGAGCCATCAAATCCTGCTGGTCCCACCGCAATAGGTCCGCAAAGGTGCGAATCCCCGCTTTGTTCAACGCCTCGCGCGTCGCATGACCTACGCCCCAAATCAGTTGGACGGGTTTGTCGCGCAAGAATGCGTCCGTTTCTGCGATGCCGATCACCGAAAAACCGCGTGGCTTTTCAAGATCAGATGCGACTTTCGCCAGAAATTTATTGTGGGAAAGTCCAATCGATCCGGTCAGACCCAATTCGTCTTTCATGCGCTTGATCAATCGGCCTAACATCACCGCTGGCGGCGCCCCATGTAATTTTTCTGTGCCGGTCAAATCCAAAAAGGCTTCATCCAAAGACAGCGGTTCAATCGCGGGCGTTAAGTCGTGCATCATGTCTTTGATTTGGCGGGAGACCTCAACATAGGCTTGCATTCTTGGGGGAACAACGACGGCATCCGGGCACAGTTTTAGCGCTTGGAACATGGGCATCGCCGAGCGAACGCCCCGGATCCGCGCGACATAACAGGCCGTCGACACAACGCCGCGCCGCCCCCCGCCAATGATGACGGGTTTATGTTCCAAGCTGGGATCGTCGCGTTTTTCGACAGAGGCATAAAACGCATCACAATCCATATGTGCGATTTTCAGGTCAAAAAGCTCAGCATGGGCCACAACCCGAGGGCTGCCACATGTTGGGCAGCGCGCTGAACGGTTAAAGGTAGCAGTGCAATCACGGCAAAGGCTGGGCATTTTGTATTGGGTCTGTCGGTAAATGGACGCGCCCTATGATACACCATGCCGCGCAAACTTCTATGAACGCTTTACATAAAAACCCCCCGCAAATTGAGCGGGGGGAGGAGACGAACCTCAGGAAGAACCGGTTCGTCGGGGAGTATCACCTAGTGGTTGTAGCTTAGAAAATTTTCCCAATTGGTCAAAGTATGGAAAACCTGACCACAGGCATATCTGGTGGTCTGTGTCTTTATTCACACAGCATGTGTTGCCTGAATGCTGGCTGATATCTGAGCGGCGACCTGTGCAGGATCCGCAGCCTGATAGACCGGCCGACCGACAACAATATGATCTGCACCATTTGAGATCGCTTGCGCGGGCGTCATGACCCGTTTTTGGTCCCCTGGATCTGAACCCTCGGGACGCACGCCAGGCGTAACAATCAAACGGTCTTTAGATTGCGGCAACGCCCGGATCAGTTGGACCTCGTGTGGCGAAGCGATCACGCCATCGGCACCGGCTTCAAATGCGCGACCCGCACGTTCCTGCACCAAATCGGGAATCGCACCGTCGCGGATTAGACAATCGTCCAGATCTTTACGATCCAATGACGTCAGAACCGTCACGGCGAGGATTTTCAGATCCTTGCCCGCAGCCCCTTCTTTTGCGGCGCGCACCACATGTGGATCGCCATGAACGGTCAGAAAATCAAGGTCATACTTGGCCAAACCACGGACCGCAGCCTCGACAGTATTGCTGATGTCAAACAGCTTCATATCCAGGAAAATACGTTTGCCATGCTCTTGCTTCAGCTCGTTTGCCAAGGCCAATCCGCCTGTCGTCAAACTGCCCAAACCGATCTTGTAGAACGACACTGTGTCGCCCAGCTTTTTGGTTAATTCCAACCCATCCAAAGCATTTGGCATGTCCAACGCGACGATTAACTGATCATTTGCCATTGATAAGGTCCCCATTTTTTTCTGGGCCTGACTACGCGTCTGAAACGCGCAAGTCTATGCTAAGCAAAAAAGCCCGGATGGGGCCGAAGCCACACCATCCGGGTGAGGTGTCAGAGACGCTGCAGGCAGGCAGAGTTCTCTGGGCAAGAGCGCACCGGGGACAGGTGGTGCGTCACTTGTGGGCAAGTACGGCAAGTTGCTTGAAATTTGAGGTGTCATTTTCGCACATACCCCGAAAGCGTGAAGCGCGGCAGGGCATCTGTGATAAACGTTCAAGCCAAGGTACGTTAGGCGGCACGGCCACGGAAGAACCCGTATTGACCCAAAGGTAAACCACGCCGAGTTGTTTGTACTTTTAGTCGTGCTGCCACGAGATGTGGTGCGGCGACAATCGCCGAACGCAACCCCTTGGGGGCACCATGTTTGCGCAACGCCTGTTTGGTTAAACCCTTGGCGGCCTGTTTGAAGGACATCGATATGGGCGCTTCAATTGCGCAGGCATAGCTCGAAGTTGCTGTTCCGTTATGCACAGTGACCTTGGCCTCAAAGGCTTGGGTCGCGGCGTTGTAAATAACATCATTTAATTCAGTTTTTAAGTTCAGCATAAATTCACCCCTAGATATAGGTTTTTCTCACTCCACGACATCAAGATAGGGGCTTTGACTTAGATTTGAACGGGGAATCCAATGATTTATGCGTCACAGCTTCGTGACGGCCCGTTGCGATCGCGAAATTCATGTGTCGAAAGGCCCAGGAATTCCGCGCTCAGATCTTGACGTGGGGCGCAGCCCTTCCCACCTTTTTAACGAAGGCCCGATAGGTTGCCTGTGCCGCTAAGCGGGCAGGCCAGACAGGGCGCTTATATAAAGGAGAAAACCATGGACTTAAGTAAGTTCACGGAGCGGTCGCGCGGGTTTATTCAAGCGGCTCAGACGATTGCTACACGCGACAATCATCAACGCATGTTACCTGAACACCTGCTGAAGGCCCTTTTGGATGACGACCAAGGCTTGGCGACAAATTTGATTGGTCGTGCCGGTGGGGATGCGCGTTCTGTTGCAGATCATGTAGAGCAGATGCTGGCCAAGCAACCTCAAGTGACTGGGGATGCAGCACAGGTGTACCTGGACTCTAAAACCACCAAAGTGCTTGCAGAGGCGGAGGCCGTCGCCAAAAAAGCGGGCGATAGTTTTGTCCCGGTGGAACGCATTTTGATGGCTTTGGCGATGATCAAATCCGGGGCCAAAGATGCGATGGATGCGGGCAGGGTGTCTGCGCAGGCGCTGAATGCGGCAATAAATGACATTCGCAAAGGTCGGACAGCGGACAGTGCAAGTGCTGAAGAAGGCTATGATGCATTGAAGAAATACACGCAGGACCTGACCGAACGGGCACGCATGGGTAAAATTGATCCTATTATTGGGCGCGACGATGAAATCCGCCGTGCGATGCAGGTCCTCAGCCGCAGAACCAAGAACAACCCTGTTATGATCGGCGAGCCTGGCGTTGGTAAAACTGCGATTGCCGAAGGGTTGGCGCTGCGCATTGTCAATGGCGATGTTCCAGAATCTTTGCGCAATAAGTCTTTGCTGGCCTTGGATATGGGCGCGTTGATTGCGGGTGCGAAATACCGCGGTGAATTCGAAGAACGTCTGAAAGCGGTGTTGACCGAGGTCACCGAAGCGGCCGGCGAAATTATTCTGTTCATTGATGAAATGCACACGCTTGTCGGGGCTGGCAAGGCGGATGGCGCGATGGATGCGGCGAACCTGATTAAACCCGCTTTGGCGCGCGGTGAATTGCATTGCGTTGGTGCGACCACGTTGGATGAATATCGTAAATATGTGGAAAAGGATGCAGCCTTAGCGCGGCGTTTTCAGCCCGTTATGGTGTTGGAACCCACCGTCGAAGATACCGTTTCGATCCTGCGCGGCATCAAGGAAAAATACGAACTGCACCACGGTGTGCGCATTAGCGACAGTGCGCTTGTCTCGGCAGCGACCCTATCGAATCGCTATATCACAGACCGGTTTTTGCCCGATAAAGCCATTGATCTGATGGATGAAGCCGCCAGCAGGTTGCGTATGGAGGTCGACAGCAAGCCCGAAGAACTCGACGCTTTGGATCGCCAGATTTTGCAAATGCAGATCGAAGTCGAAGCGTTAAAGATGGAAGACGATGCCGCGTCCGTGGATCGATTGGAAACGCTTGAAAAAGAACTGGCTGATTTGCAAGAACAGTCTGTCGAGTTGACCGCTAAATGGCAGGCGGAACGCGATAAACTCGCCTCGGCGCGCGACATCAAAGAGCAACTGGACCGCGCGCGCGCAGATCTGGACCGTACCAAACGGGACGGAAACTTGGCGCGGGCCGGTGAATTGTCTTATGGTGTGATCCCTCAACTTGAAAAGCAATTGGCAGCAGCAGAAGGGGCCGAGGCCGAAGCGATGGTCGCCGAAGCAGTGCGTCCTGAACAAATCGCGGCAGTTGTCGAACGCTGGACAGGGATCCCAACGACGAAAATGTTGGAAGGTGAGCGCGAAAAACTCCTGCGCATGGAAGACGGTCTTCATAAACGTGTCATCGGGCAAAACACAGCCGTCACGGCCGTGGCCAATGCTGTGCGCCGTGCCCGTGCGGGATTGAACGATGAAAACAGACCTTTGGGCAGTTTTTTGTTCCTTGGGCCAACTGGTGTTGGGAAGACCGAGCTGACCAAAGCCGTGGCTGAATTTCTGTTTGACGATGACAACGCGATGGTGCGCATCGATATGTCGGAATTCATGGAAAAACATGCTGTATCGCGGCTGATAGGGGCGCCGCCTGGCTATGTGGGCTATGACGAAGGCGGTGTTTTGACCGAAGCGGTGCGTCGTCGGCCTTATCAGGTCGTTCTGTTTGATGAGGTCGAAAAGGCGCATCCGGATGTGTTCAACGTCCTTTTGCAAGTCTTGGATGACGGTGTACTGACAGACGGGCAGGGGCGCACGGTCGATTTTAAACAAACTCTCATCATTTTAACGTCGAACTTGGGCAGCCAGGCGCTGAGCCAACTTCCCGAAGGCGCTGATGGCGCAACGGCGCGGCGGGATGTGATGGATGCCGTGCGTGCGCATTTCCGGCCCGAGTTCTTGAACCGGCTGGATGAAACGGTGATCTTTGACCGCCTGGGGCGCGAAGATATGGGCGGAATTGTCGACATTCAGATGGCACGGTTGCTGAAACGTTTGGCGTCGCGCAAGATCACGCTTGATTTGACGGATAGCGCAAAAACTTGGTTGGCGCATGAAGGATATGACCCCGTATTCGGTGCGCGGCCTTTGAAACGCGTTATACAAAATGTGCTTCAAAATCCGTTGGCCGAAATGCTGTTGGCGGGCGATCTGAAAGATGGCGATACGGTGCCTGTTAGTGCCGGTTCGGAAGGACTGATTATCGGGGATCGCATCGCAGCGACCAATCGCCCGAAGCCAGAGGATGCAGTCGTCCATTGACCCGAGTTGCGAAATGACATCAAAGGGCTGGGTAGCAACACCTGGCCCTTTTATGCAAATGCCTCCTAAAATGGTTTTATTCGACTGCGATGGCGTGATTGTCGACAGCGAGCCGTTAACCAATGACGTCATCATCCAAAACTTGGCCGGCTATGGGCTGTCATTGACCCAGGACGATGTGGCGAATTATTTCATCGGCGGGACGATGCAAGGGGTTATGGATACGTCCAGGTCCATGGGCGCGCGTCTTCCGGATGATTGGCTTGACGAGATTTACGGCTTGATGTTGACGAGATTGGCGCAAGACGTCGCGCTTATCCCAGGTGTCACGCGTGTCTTAGATGCTTTGGACGCTGCTGGCATCCCCTTCGCGATTGGCTCAAACGGGCCACACCGCAAGATGGACGTTACATTAACCAAGACGGGAATTGGCATGCGTTTTGCGGGCCGGATCTACTCGCGCGAAGATGTCGTGAACGCCAAACCAGCCCCGGATGTCTATTTGAAAGCGGCCAAAGATGCAGGGATCGCTCCACAAAATTGCGTGGTGGTTGAGGACAGCGCCAGCGGCGCAAAAGCTGGAAAAGCAGCAGGAATGGTGACTTTTGGATTTGCCGCCGACACGGACCCGGCGAAGCTTGAGCCTATTTGCGATCATGTTTTCAAGGACATGCGGGACTTGCCGCAGCTTTTGGGTCTTTAAAGCTGCATCAAACATCTGTGCAAAGTGCATTACACTCTTTTGCCTCGGGTCAGATCCAGTCAAACTAGCGTGTAAGTAACAGGAGGGTTCCCATGGGCTTTGCTATGGATGTGCTGAATTTCTTGGCAGTTGCCTTTGTTGGTGTCATTGGTGTGATCGCGGCGGTCGTGTTGGTGTTGTTGGTCGCGGATCGGATGCAGACCCATGATGCGATCCGGCGCAATTATCCGGTCATCGGGCGCTTTCGGCACGTGTTTTCGACCTTAGGCGAGTTTTTTAGGCAATATTTCTTTGCGATGGATCGCGAAGAATTGCCGTTCAATCGCGCGCAACGAGAGTGGGTCAAACGCGCGGGCGAGGGCAAGGGCAACACTGTTGCGTTTGGCTCGACGCGCAATTTGAATGTGGTGGGAACGCCGATCTTTGTGAATGCGGCCTTTCCGCCGATGGATGATCAGTTCGCCGCGTCCCAGCCTTTGGTGATCGGCGCGCAAACCCCGAACCCCTTTTATGCTCGATCCATTTTTAACATATCTGGCATGAGTTATGGTGCGATTTCCAAGCCTGCAGTTCAGGCGCTGAGCAAAGGTGCGAAGGCGGCCGGGCTTTTGATGAATACGGGCGAGGGTGGTTTGAGCCCATTTCATTTGGAAGGTGGATGCGATGTGGTGTTTCAAATTGGAACGGCCAAATTCGGTGTGCGTGATGATACGGGCAATCTGGATCGCGACAAACTGACGGCGATGGCGGCCCATAAATCCGTGCGGATGTTTGAGCTGAAGCTGGCGCAAGGGGCGAAACCCGGCAAAGGTGGGATCTTGCCAGGCGCCAAGGTGACCGCAGAAATCGCGGCTATTCGGGGACTACGTCCCGGGCAGGATGGTGTTTCGCCCAATCGCCACCGCGAAGTTGATAGCTGGGAAGATCTGCTCGATTTGATTTCCTCGATCCGCGATGTCACCGGCAAACCCGTGGGGGTCAAAACAGTTGTGGGCACCGAAGAGGCCATACGGGATTTATTTGCGGCGATTGTGACGCGCGGTGCGGACTCGGCCCCTGATTTCATCACGATTGACGGCGGTGAGGGCGGCACAGGTGCGGCACCGATGCCGTTGATCGACTTGGTGGGAATGTCCATCCGCGAAGCTCTGCCCGTCGTGGCCAATCTGCGCGATGAAGCGGGTTTGAAGGACCGGATCCGATTGGTGGCCAGTGGAAAATTGGTCAATCCTGGCGATGTTGCTTGGGCCTTGGCGGCGGGCGCGGATTTTGTGACCTCAGCGCGCGGCTTTATGTTCGCATTGGGTTGTATTCAGGCGCTGAAATGCAACAAAAATACCTGCCCAACTGGGATCACCACGCATGATCTTAGGTTCCAAAAGGGACTGGTCGTTGAAGATAAGTGGAAACGTGTTGCGGCTTATGCGAAGTCGATGGTGAATGAAGTCGAGACCATTTCGCATTCCGTTGGCGTGACAGAGCCGCGCAAACTCCGGCGGCGTCATGTGCGGATTATGCAGGACAATGGGCGCTCGGTGCCGATGAATGTGTTGTATCCGTCGGTCACGCAGCCGGGTCTGGTCGACTAAAAAGGGCGACCCCTGACTTAAAGGGCCGCCCGGACTGATTAAGCCTTGTGACGTGTTTAGCTATCGGCAGGCAGGATCACTTTGTCGATCACGTGGATCACGCCGTTGGATGTTTCGATGTCAGCTGACACGACTGTTGCGTCGTTGATCATCACGCCACTGTCCAAATCGATGGTGATGTCGCCGCCCTGGACCGTCGCTGCGGTCATATCGTCAGACAGATCCGTGGACATAACTTTGCCCGGGACCACGTGATAGGTCAGCACTGCAACCAGTTGGTCTTTGTTTTCTGGCATCAACAGAGTGTCGACAGTGCCTTCGGGCAAGGCTGCGAAGGCCGCGTCTGTGGGGGCAAAGACAGTGAATGGACCATCGCCCTTCAATGTATCAACCAAGCCAGCCGCAGTTGCGGCGGCCAATAACGTGTCAAATCCGCCAGCAGCAGCGGCTGTGTCAACGATGTCCTTTTTGGCGGACCCGGCAACTGCAGCGCCTGTCAGGGCAACAACGGCAGTCAAAGAAAGAAGTGTCTTGCGTAGCATAGTGCGTCTCCTATCGGTGTGAACTGCACCCGCATGGGGTGATGCTGATAGGTACGGGACCCGTTTGGGATTGGATTTTGACGTTTTCGTGATCAATGATTTTCACATGATTGGCATGTTACAAGATCAAAACTGTACGTGAGGCGCGTTGGTTTTCATGTTTTGCACGTTCATCTTGGTGCATAAACGGACCAACACAAGGAGATGCAAAAATGGCCTATCGCTGGAAGAATACGCTGAGCGACACTGACGTAACACCGCATGCGACGTATCTGGATCGCCGCCAGGTTATGGCTGGATTGGCGGGGGTCGGATTGGCGGGCGCTTTGGGCGGGTCTGCGCAGGCGGAAACGCTTGAGCCAAGCGCTTGGGATGACATCACACAATATAACAACTTTTACGAATTTGGCACGGGCAAAGATGATCCTGTGCGAAACGCCCATCGGTTGACCACAAAGCCATGGAACGTCGTGATTGATGGGATGGTCGACAAGCCCGGCGATTACGATTTTCAGGATATCATGGCGCAAATGACGATTGAGGAGCGGATCTACCGGTTCCGCTGTGTTGAAGCTTGGTCAATGGTCATCCCTTGGAACGGGTTTGAGTTGGCCGATTTGCTGGCTTTGGCGGGTGTACAGTCAGATGCCAAATATGTGGCTTTCGAAACATTGTATCGCCCCGATGAGATGATTGGCCAGAACAGCCGCGTCCTGGAATGGCCTTATGTCGAAGGGTTGCGTTTGGATGAGGCGATGCACCCGCTGACAATTATGGCCACAGGGATTTACGGCAAAGACATTCCCAACCAGAACGGTGCGCCGCTGCGTTTGGTGGTGCCTTGGAAGTATGGGTTTAAGTCAATCAAATCAGTTGTGCGGATTACATTGACAGATAAAGAGCCCCCGACCAGCTGGAACCGAGCGAATGCAAGGGAATACGGGTTCTATAGCAACGTGAATCCTGAAGTCAGTCACCCTCGTTGGAGCCAAGCTACAGAACGTGTCGTAGGGGGTGGGCTGTTTGCGCGACGTCAGCCAACGCTCATGTTTAATGGATATGAAGCAGAGGTGGGCGCGCTATATGAAGGCATGGATTTAACGAAGTCCATCTGACGCGCCTTACAAAGATGGACGGAATAACAGGCAGTTTTACAGATTTCGCATGAAAGAAGCAGACAAATGGTAGACAAGATCAACAGATTTGTGCGCCATGTGCCTGTATGGGCCGTGTGGGTTCTGTATCTGCTGCCTGTGCCCGTCCTTCTGTATATGGGAATGACGGGGGGACTGGGACGCGAGCCGATCAAGGCGTTGGAACATGAGCTGGGGGAAATTGCGCTTCAGCTTCTGATCATTGGCCTTAGCATCACACCGCTTCGGCGTTACCTTGGGGTGAACCTTCTGAAATTCCGGCGCGCGTTCGGGCTCTTGGCATTTACCTATGTCGCGCTGCACTTGTTGGTTTGGGCGGTGCTTGATGTGCAAATCATTGGGCAGATGTGGGCGGATATTGTGAAACGTCCGTATATAACTATTGGTATGGCGGCATTGCTGGTGATGGTCCCCTTGGCAATTACCTCGAACAATCGCAGTGTGCGCCGACTTGGGCCAAAGTGGCGACAACTACATAAACTGACGTATATCGCTGTCATACTTGGAGGGGTGCATTTCCTGATGGTGCGCCGAGGCTTCCAGCTTGAACCCATAATCTACCTCATCGTGATCTTTGGCCTTCTGGCACTGCGGATTCCACGCAAACGCCTGATGTCTTCGCTCAGCTGACGTCCGATTCTGGTGAAACTGAGTGCGACTCGGGTGACTCGGGCTGCCGATTCACACGAGTCTTGGGATAGTCTTGGGGGTAAGGCTGGGGATAACCCAAAATGTAGTATTGCGTGGTCTTTAGGGCCTGTTGGTTACGGCCCTATTCACCAATACCCGGCGCGACTTCACTCTTGCAATTACCGGGCAAGACGTTGTTTCAAAACACTAAACCGAAAAAATTGAAAAAAGATACGGAATATTCAAAAAAGAGGTTGCGGGTTCTGAGCACTAACCGTAGAACCCACTTCACCGGCGGCGCTGATGGCGCGGTTGGGGCGGACTTGACGGGGCTGGCTGAGAGGTTGGTTGATTGTTTGGGAAGCTGGAAGGAATTTGAGGTATTTGAGGCGGGGCGCGCCGATAGTTAGGGCGCATCTGGTCTT
>JBGCEM010000023.1:0-9040 GCA_045106335.1 Paracoccaceae bacterium
TGGCTCGCAGACGTCCTCAAACGATTGCCCGACACCACCGTCTCGCACTTACCCGACCTGCTACCGTGGAACTGGAAAACAGCACAGGAAAACGTCAACACAGCATAACCGCGGTTCACGCCGGATGCTTACTGTAATGGCGAACTGTTCTACACCTTAAAGGAGGCCCAAATCCTGATTGAAAAATGGCGT
Source organism: Paracoccaceae bacterium (assembly GCA_045106335.1). Taxonomy (GTDB): domain Bacteria; phylum Pseudomonadota; class Alphaproteobacteria; order Rhodobacterales; family Rhodobacteraceae; genus Aliishimia. Next base: position 193 of record JBGCEM010000023.1, read on the forward strand.
GTTCACTACAACACCGTAAGGCCACACAGCGCTCTGGGCTAACCCAACATGATCGTTGAAGTCATCGCAGCAGAGGAAAATCCTCGCTTAACGCGTCATGCATGTGCTTGGGAGCATGGCCCAGAAGGTTACGGTGCTTGTGCAAGGTGCAGCGCTCGGATCGCCAGATACTCACCCCAGAGCACGACAAGCGCGGCGTCTTGAAGATAACGGGTTTAACAAAGCCTATACATTTAAAGACCTCGACGGGACGACCGTCACAATAGAAGCGGGTGGTCTCTTTCGAGACAATGTGTTGCGCCAAGTCCGAGACAGACGTGATACGCCTCCCTTTTATGTTTTCTTGGTGTCATCAACGATGTTCATCGTAGCGACCCCACTATTGCCAAGCTCTACAGCGGCGAACGGCCCACCATGGCACATGTTGCCTGGATCTTGGCTGTCCATTGGCTCGGTTTCGGCCAAAATGGCTTCAGCGAACTGTTCGGCATTGTCCTTGGGGCGGTAGCCCAGAAAGCTGGCCTTGGCATTGTCCACGGGCGCGCGGTCATTGTCGGACACGCCATAGACAACCGAAAACCCTGTCACGGGCGTTTCAAGGCTGCGCTGCACAAGTTGGATCAGATCGTCATAAGACAACCACGAGCCAAGCGCGCGCGCGTTGTTGACTTGCGCGCACGATAGGATGCGCATGTGCACGCTTTCCAAGCCCCGTTTGTCCCAATACATTGACCCGAGGTCCTCCGCAAAACACTTGGCCAGCCCATAGAACGTATCAGGGCGGTGGCGCGCATCTGTGCCGATAAATTCGTTCTTCGGGTGCATCCCAACCGCGTGAATGGAACTGCCATAAACCACCCGCTTAAGGCCACGCTGATAGGCCGCTTCCCAGATGTTGTAGGCCCCAACAAAGTTGGGTCCCAGAAGCTTTTCAAACGGACCTTCATCGGCATATGCCCCCATGTGAACGACCATATCCGCGCCTTCCAACACGCGCATCATGTCATCCAAACTGGCCAGATCGCCCTTGGCATAAGTCTCGCCGGGATACAGCGTGCCGATGTCGTCAACGATGTCCGTTGATACCAATTCGTCGCACATTTTAGACATGGGCTCACGCAAATACGATCCCAGTCTGCCTGCTGCGCCTGTGAGTACAAGTTTTTTCATAGGTTAGATCTTTCTTTCAAGTTTGGCGACAAAGGCGGCAAGCCGGTCCATCGCGTGGCCTAATACATCCATTGAGGCCGCAGTTGAGATACGCAAGAACGGCGACAGTTCATAAGTGCTGCCCGGAACAGCAGCGATGCCGGCGTCTTTCAGGATATAGGCGGTGACATCGTCCACGCCGTAGCTGAGGTCATTCTCACGGGCCAGCTTGTCGACCACCGCTTGGCGCATTTCTGACGTGCCGTTGGTTGGTGGATATCGCGTCTCGCCCCGCAAAGCTGCTGCATGAGCGACCTCAATAATATGGGCAGGTGTGTCGAAATCCGGCTTGCCAAACCCAAGATCAGTCACATCCTCGCCACGTGCTTTTGCCTCTTTTGCGGCTTGGCTGACCCAAGCCGAAGCTGAGGGCTTCACCGGATCAAGACGGGACGATGCAACCGTCACGACAAACCACCTTTAACCTGTGCCAACAGGCCATCGGATGCTTTTGCAAGCAATGACGCATCGGTGCCGCACGCCACAAAGCTAAAGCCTTCGTTCAGCAACTTGGTGGCAAAGGCAGCGTCCAACACCAAGGTGCCAACCGGTATGCCTTTGGCAATCAGCTTTTGAGCCGCCGGTTTGATCAGCGCCCAGACCTCAGGGTCCATCGGTTTACCGACTTTGCCAATGTCCGCGGCGATATCACCGGGGCCAAAGAAGATACCATGGACGCCGCTCACATCGGCAATCGCTTCGGCCTGTTCAACGGCGTGGCGGGTTTCCAGTTGCAACAAAACAGTCGTTTCATCTTCAACGCGTGCTACATAATCCATGATGCGCCCGAACTTTGTCGCGCGCGTCGCACCCGATACGCCACGCACGCCGTTGGGTGGATACCTGGTCGCCGCGACAGCTTGTTCGGCTTCTTTTACAGACTGGATCATCGGGAATAAGATGCCGGGCGCGCCCAGATCAAGCAGGCGTTTCACCGCAACTGTATCATTCCATTCCACCCGTACAATCGCGGTCGTATCGCTGGCGGCGAAGGCCTGCATCTGCCCTAAAACGCTGAAGTAATCGTTCGGGCTATGCTCCATATCGATCAGCGCCCAGTCGTATCCCGCATGGGCTGTGACTTCGGCTACAAAATTGCTGCACAGGCTGATCCAAAGGCCGATCTGTTTTTCACCCGCCGCGAGCGCTTGGGTAAAGGGGTTTGTTGCGAGCTTCATCAGATGATCGCTTTTTCGATGATCTTGCGGCCCGCAGGGATACGGTCAAAATGGAACTGCGTCATGTCGAGCGTTTTGTAGGTGCCGTGCACCAGGATCTCGGCCGTACCGCGCCCCATTGCAGGGGATTGTTGCAGGCCATGACCTGAAAACCCGTTGAGGAAGAAATAGTTTTCGATCTCCATATGCGGCCCAAGAATGGCGTTGTGATCAAAGGTGTTCATCGCGTAATGCCCGGCCCATTCGGATTGGACCTTAATTGCCTCAAACTGCGGGATTCGCGTGGCAAGGATCGGCCAAATGTGATTTTCCCAGATGGAGAAATCCATGTTGAAATCGTCGTAATCAACTGCCGGATCAATGTCGGAATGACCACCACATTGATAGGTGCCCCCGCCATTTTCACGCACGTGGACGCCCGACGGGTCGATGGTCAAAGGCAGGTCGCGGTCCAGTGGTTTCGCGGCTGAGAAGATCCACGAAAACCGCTTACGCGGCTCAACGGGCACTTCGATACCCGCCATTTGCGCCGTGCGCGCAGCGCGTGGGCCGGATGCGTTCAGGACTTGGCCACAGGCGATGACTTCGCCCGATTTCAAAGTTACGCTCTCTATGCGGGTGCCAGCAGCGTTCTTGGTCAGCGCGACCACTTCGTTTTCAATATACTCAACGCCCCGTTCGCGCGCAGATTTGCGCCACCAGTCGAACACAGCGGTAGCATCCCAAAATCCTTCATCCACAAGGTTGATCGACCCCAGAACGATATCGTCGACATTGTAGAACGGATAGGCTGCCTTAATCTGATCGGGTGTCATCAGTTGCGTCGCGGCACCTGCGTTCACCTGTACCCGCTGGCTTTCACGCAGCACGTCGGCAAAAGCTTTGGTATCGGCCAGATACATGTACCCGAACGACCGGATTGACAGGTCCGGCACGCGGTCATCATTGCCCATGTAACGTGGCAGGTTCTTCACGAAGTCCGCGGCAAACTGGCTGATACGCACATTCAACTCGCCAGAAAACTGCTGCCGCATGCAGGAATTGGTGTGCATCGTCGAGGTGTTTTCATAGCTCAGATCACGGTCAACGACCAAAACCTTGCCATCGAAGTCTTTGTCATCTGACAAGAACCAAGCGGCAGAGGCACCCATCATGGCCCCGCCAATAATCACGATGTCATAGGATGTGTTTTGCGGTGCATGAGTCTTCATATCGTGTCTCCTTTGGCGACGATGGCTTCGACTTCTGCGATGTCTGCTGCGGATAAGTTGTAATCCTTAGCGGCAGTTTCGGCCGAGATATACCCCCGTGCCAGATCGCGTTTGACCAGATCCACTGATCGCTCTGACGGATCGCCGTAGCCAGCCCCACCCGGAAAGGCCATGACGACGCGCCGCCCGTGCGGCACGAACTGTTTGCCCTTGCCGTTCATCGCGCTGCCATCATCTTGTGCAATGGTTGTGGGCGCACCTGCTTGGCCACCACGTCGGCCACGGGCAGGATGATTAACACGGTCAAACATCGCTTGGATGTCGAACTCGTGACCCTCTTGAGCGCCGACTTCCATGTATTGACCCAAACCTCCGCGGGTTTTACCTGCACCCCCTGAATCAGGCCGCAATTCCTTTCGCCAGATGATCACGGGACCCGCGTGTTCCGTGGCCTCAATCGGCATGGTCATCACACCAGACGGGAACGCCGTCGCGTTCAAGCCATCATGCGCGGGGCGTGCGCCAGAACCGCCAGAGTTGAACGTCAAGACTTCAGAACGGCGGGCCGTCGCTGGGGCTGGCGTATCTGTACGAGGCCTCAAGGACACTTGGAAGTTACACAAGCATCCAGCACCCTCTGCAGGCACCAAACCAGGCACGATCTTGTCAAAAGCGTTAAACACCGCGTCCGGAACGAAGTGACCCACAATATGGCGCAACGCTACAGGTGCAGGATGCAAGGCATTAACGATGGAGTTCTCGGGCGCTTGGATTTCAAACGGCGCGAGGCTGGCCGCGTTGTTTGGAATTTCCGGCGCGATAGCGACTTTCAAAGCGTAACACGCATAGGCCTTGGCATAGACCAACGGGCAATTGATGCCCTTTTTATCAAGCCCTGATGAGCCGGTGAAGTCCGACACGATCTTGTCGCCCATCACACTGACTTTCACTTTCAAAGTAATGGGACGATCAAACCCGTCCATTGTCATCTCGCCTTGCGCAGATTGCTGTGGCAAGGCCGCGATCCGTTCAATCGTAGCACGGCGCGAGTTTTCAAGGATGAAATCTGCGATGCCGTTCAGATCGTCGAGGCTAAACTCGGCCATCATTTCGATCAGACGGCGATGGCCGATCTCGTTGCAGGTCGCAAGCGCGTAGATGTCGCCGATCAATTGATCCGGTTCGCGCACGTTACCGCGAATAATGCGGGTTAAGGTTTCGTCGACCGTTCCCTGATTGGCGAATTTCATGATCGGGATATAAAGTCCCTCTTCGTAGACCGAATGGGCGTCCGCCCCGAACCCGCGTCCGCCAATGTCGACGATATGGGCCGTACAGGCAAAGAACCCAACGTGCTTACCCTTATGGAATGACGGTGTGACCATGGTGATGTCGTGAAGGTGACCGGTGCCTTCCCACGGATCATTGGTGATGTAGATATCGCCGTATTGGATATTTTCTCGCCCGATACGGCGGATGAAATGCGCAACGGCATCAGCCATCGCGTTAACATGGCCGGGTGTGCCTGTGACGGCCTGCGCTAACATCTGACCATCGACGTCATAGACACCTGCCGAGAGATCACCAGCTTCGCGCACGGATGTTGAAAACGCCGTGCGCACGAGCGCTTGAGCTTGCTCCTCAACCACAGAGATCAAACGATTCCACATGACTTGATAAGCGACTTTGGAATGTTGGGTCATTGCGCTGATCCTTTCAATACGATGTCGATACAGCCATCAGGCTGGCGGATCGCATCCCGACTGGCGGGGACGATAATGGTGGTTTCATCCTCGACCACAGCTGCAGGGCCTGCGGCGCGTTCGCCTTCGCTCATGTCAAACCTGTTTACGATATTTGACTGCAAAAACTGTCCTGAGGCGGCATCGAAAAGCTGACGTGCGCCTATTGCAGTTGCCGCGCTCGACCCGTCCGTTTCGTCCAATCGCGCAACCTTTCCAGGGGGCGTGGTGGCGTTCACAGACCAAACCGTGATCTCGATATCCATGCCTTCAACCGGACGGCCAAACAGTTTGGAATAGTCCTCAATAAAGCGTGCCTTAAAGGTCGCAGCATCAGGGTTCATTGCCTGTTGTTCAGTCAAATCAATGGGGATTTCCCAACCTTGGCCCGTGTAGCGCATATAAACCTTGAACTCTGACAAGATCGGGCTGACTTGATCGCAGGTGCCTACAAATCCTGTGGCCTCGACCTTTAGATCGGTGAGCAAAGATTTGATGCGATCACCGTCAAAATCGCTGAGCTTCATATACATCGAACGGTTCGCCTCGAAACTAAACGGCGCACGCAGGAATCCGATGGCAGAACCAACGCCCGCGCCTTGGGGTACCAACAATCGGGCGACGCCGAGTTTCTCACATAGACGTCCAGCATGCAGCGGAGCCGCACCGCCGAAGGCGATCATCGTGTATTCTGAAAGATCTTCGCCATTCTCAACCGCGTGGACACGGGCGGCGTTTGCCATATTTTCATCGACAACTTCAGCCACACCAAATGCGGCTTCGACGGCGTCCATATCAAGTGTATTTCCCACATGATCCATCAATGCGGTTTTAGAGTCCTCGGGGTATAATTTGATCGATCCACCTGCAAAATTGTCAGGGTCCAGCTTGCCTAAAACAAGGTCCGCATCTGTCACCGCAGGACGTTCACCACCACGACCGTAACAGGCGGGCCCGGGTTCAGAACCAGCGCTTTCCGGCCCCACCCGAATTTGACGCATGGCGTCGACATGTGCCAGTGATCCCCCGCCCGCGCCAATCTCGACCATGTCGATCACAGGGATCGAAATTGGCATGCCAGAGCCTTTTTTGAATCGATAGGTGCGGGCGACTTCAAACACGCGCGACGTCTTTGGTGTCTGGTTTTTGATCAAGCAAATCTTAGCCGTGGTGCCGCCCATGTCGAACGACAGAACTTTGTTTAAACCATAGCGGGCAGCAATATGGGCCGCGAACACTGCCCCGCCAGCAGGGCCGGATTCCACCAACCGCACCGGAAAATCGGCTGCATTCTGGATCGAGATAATCCCGCCACCAGAGTGCATCAGGAAGATACGACACGATACGCCTTCATCTTTTAGGCGATCCTCAAGACGCCCCAGATATGACGCCATCAGCGGCTTGATATAGGCATTGGCGACGACAGTGTTGAACCGCTCATATTCGCGCATCTGGGGCGAAATTTCCGACGAGATCGACACGGCAACATCAGGCAGCTTTTCAGCCAACACTTCGCGCACCAATTCTTCGTGGGAAGGGTTCAGATAAGAATGTATTAATCCGACAGCGACACTTTCGAAACCGGCTTTGGCGATCCGATCAACGACGGCTTCAACCTCGGCGCGGTCAATACCGACCAAAACAGCGCCATTTGCATCCACGCGACCGCCAACCGTAAACCGCATCTGGCGCGGCAGTAGCGGATCAGGCAGATTCAGGTTCAGATCATATTGTTCAAATCGTGACTCTGTGCGCATCTCAATGACATCACGGAACCCTTCGGTGGTGATCAGCGCCGTTTTGGCACCGCGCCGTTCGATCAGTGCGTTGGTGGCCAGCGTGGTGCCGTGAATGATTTGGTCAACCTGGCTTGGGTCAACGCCCGCCTTGGCACACACCTGATGCATCCCTTCAATGATTGCGGTCTCGGGGGCTGCGTAGGTTGTCAGAACCTTGGTTGAAAACGATTGCCCATCACTTTCCAATACAACGTCCGTGAAGGTACCGCCGATATCGACGCCGAGGCGGTTGGATGTCGCTGCCATATTCGGCTCCTGCTAGGTGTTATGCGCGCAGGTGGCCCGAAATGCTTTAAATAATCAAATCGATTAAATTTCTCACCCCAATCACTTTTTGTGATCTATGTGTGCTGCATCGCAGTCTTTGCTATTCGTGCGGCTTTTTCAACATACAGGGCAGACCGAGCAGGGGCGTAGCGCGCAAAGAACGACAAAGGATCGGGAAGCCAATCGGCGTCAATTTTATGCAGGTCACCCGCAAGAATTTCGCCCTGAACCAGCCGTTCTGGCAACAAAGCAACGCCAAGACCTTCAAGCACCATGGGAAGGCATGCGGACAAAGCGCTGGAATGCACAATCCGTTCGCGGCGCAATCCCTGCATTGCTGCCATCTCATGTAGTGCTGCACAAGCCTGCGTATGTTTAGCGTGTGTCAACACGGTCAGATCAAACAGCTCAGGTAAGGAGGGCGTGGCACTCACATTTTGAACAATGTCTGGATGTCCAACCCAGCAATAAAGCTCTTGTCCCAAAGCGTGGCTCGCAAACACCTTCGATTTGAACGGCCCCGTTTGCAGTGCGAGGTCAAGCTGGCCCTCCATCAGCCGCCCATCAATCGCCGTTGACAGATCGACCTCTAATTGAATGCGTAGATTGGGATAGGCGTCTTTCATCAAGCGCAAGAAGCACTGGAGCCACGTGCAGGCCACAAGTTCAGTGACACCTAGCCTAAGGGTCTCTTCAATCAATTCCTGTCTGCCCGCTTCCTCAATCAAGGCTTCACCGGCCCAAAGTACCTTGCGCGTTTTCCGAAGTAGTTTTTCACCATCAAGCGTCAAACGAACCGACCCGGCATCCCGGATCAATAGGGTCACTTTCAACGAAGTTTCGAGCGCCGCAATCCGCGCCGAGATATTGGGTTGCGTGGTCCCAAGGGCCAAAGCCGCCGCGCGAAATGTTCCGGTATCTACGACGAACGCAAATGCTTCCAGCTGTTTAAGAGTGATCTGGCTTTTAATCATTATTGCCTCAATGATAGAAAACATTGATTATCAAACTACCTTTTGAAAGCATGCGCACAAGTTATCTCAAGCAGGCATTGTAAGTCTCTGATCCTGCGCTGATGCATTTGACACTGTGCGAAAGTACAAAATGACACTGTTTTGGCGTCAAGAGTGAGGCTGCAATAGGATTTCAAACTAAGCTGCTCTAGCCAACACTCCTCTTACGCATGCAAGCATGCGTTGCCGGGCAGTGGATGGCACGGACGATCTGGGCAATGCTCTTAAAAGGAGAAGACTACCGGGATCCCGCACATGCCGCAGCGGCCTAACGCAACGCCACAAGGAAATTGAAAACAAAAAAGGAATAGTCCAAGAAGTCGACCCCTGGCATGGGCAAAATGATCGAATAGATCGGGATCGGGAAGACCAGTTTGGTTCTGTGAGCGCTTCAGCTCTGCGGAGAGATTTGGACCCGACCCGCTGATC
>JBGCEM010000024.1:0-141625 GCA_045106335.1 Paracoccaceae bacterium
TGCTGGCTGCAATGGGCCGGTGGGAAGCGAGTTTGCGCTTTGCGGATCATGCTGGGTTCAAGTGCCGATCATTTCGGGACCCATTTGCCAAAGTTGCGGAATACCAATTTTGGCCGATAGCGTGGATGACACGGATCGTTGTGAAGATTGCACAAATATCTCAAGACCTTGGACCAAAGGGCGGGCTGCAATTCAGTATCAGGATTTGGGACGTCGGCTTATTTTGGGGTTGAAGCATAGTGACCGCCAGGACGTGGCTGTAACGGTTATGCCTTGGATGACCACTGCGGCCCGTGATTTAATCCAAGACGACACAATTCTGGCGCCAATCCCACTACATTGGTCGCGCTTGATGAAACGGCGCTATAACCAGGCCGCGTTGCTGTCCCAAAATCTGGGTCTGAAATTGGCACGCACATCCATTCCGGATCTGTTGGTGCGACCGCGCAAAACTGCCCCATTGGACGGGGTATCCGTTGCAGAACGTTTTGATCGCCTGGCAGGGGCCATCGAAATGAACCCAAAACGGACGTCACGGATTGCAGGAAAACCTGTGTTGCTGATCGATGATGTTATGACCAGCGGCGCTACCCTGTCAGCTGGAACACATGCCTGTCTTAATGCAGGGGCGTCGCGCGTTGATGTGCTGGTACTGGCGCGCGTTGGGAAAGATGACTACATGACGTCCAAACCGTTCAATCGGAAGGACCAGCTATGAAACTCGTTGAAATCTATACGTCGCCCCTTTGTGGCTTTTGCCATGCTGCCAAACGCTTGCTGAATGAAAAGGGCATCAGTTTTTCCGAAGTCGATGTTCTGGAAGACCCATCGCGTAAACCTGAAATGATCCAACGTGCCGGGGGGTCCCGAACTGTGCCGCAGATCTTCATTGGCGAGATCCATGTGGGGGGGTGTGATGATCTATATGGATTAGAACGCGCCGGGAAATTAGATAGCTTACTGGCGGCGTAATGCGCGGTGCTTTGTTGCAAATGTCGTCTTCGGATGATCCGGTCGAGAATTTGGCGACACTGACCTGGATGATCTCGGACGCAAAAGCGAAAGGCGCGGGCTTTGTGCTGACGCCTGAGGTCACAAATTGTGTGTCGCTCAATCGACAGCATCAAAACGACGTGCTGCATTTGCAACAGGATGACCCGACCTTGGCAGCTTGTCAGGACTTGGCGCGTGCACATAAGATTTGGCTGCTGTTGGGATCGTTAGGTGTAAAAACCACAGATGCTGATGGACGTTTTGCCAATCGATCCCTTTTGATTGACCCCGATGGGATCGTTCGAGCGTCATATGATAAAATCCACATGTTCGATGTGGACATCAACGAAACAGAAAGTTTCCGTGAAAGCGATGGATATCGCCCTGGCAGCAAAGCGGTAGTTGCCGATGCCGGATTTGCGAAACTGGGGCTTAGTATTTGTTACGACGTCCGATTTGCGCATCTATACAGGGCTTTGGCGACGGCAGGGGCGCAAATTTTGACAGTGCCTGCCGCCTTTTCACCGGTAACGGGTAAGGCGCACTGGCACAGCCTTTTGCGCGCCCGTGCCATTGAAACAGGGTGTTTTGTTCTTGCCCCGGCCCAGACCGGAACACATCGTGCTAAACAGGGTGCAACCCGCAGCACCTATGGCCATTCCCTAGTCGTTTCACCTTGGGGCGAAATCATCTTGGACGCAGGAACTGAGCCTGGCGTTTATATGTTTGATTTGGATCTTAATTCCGTCAATGATGCACGCCGCAAAGTTCCTGCTTTGCATCACGCGCGCAACTTTGACGGACCCGAATGACGACACAGCCTTCACATGCCTTGGCTATTGGCTTGTTTTCTGAAGTAATCGCTGCGGATCAAGCGATTCGCAGTCGGTTGAGTCGTGTGTTGCCCAAAGGCATGGAGCTGTCGCATTTCTCGGTACTCAATCAATTGGCGCGCAGTGGCGGCGAAAAAACCCCAGCTCAGCTGGCCCATACATTTGGCGTAACGCGTGGGGCTATGACCAACACAATCTCAAAATTGGAGACGGCAGGCTTTGTTCATGTTCGTCCTGATTGGGATGACGCGCGGCGCAAATTAGTGGCGATTAGTCCAGCTGGAAAAGCCGCTTGGGATCAGGCGCTAAGTGCTTTGGCCCCACTGATAAGTCGCGCCGTTCAAGATCTTGATGAAGAAGAAGTGCGCCGCAGTCTGCCTGTGTTACGCAGTCTTCGAAGTGGATTGATAACTGAGGACTAAGTTTAGCTTTTGATCGTTATGGGTACAAAAACTCATTGTCACGATTGAAGTGCCAATAGGTTACCAAGTCGCGGCACAATTGTTGTCTATCGTCTAACGAAGCGATATCCGCCGCGAGGGATGTAATCGTTTTGTAGCGATCAAATATCATGTCGTTTCGGATTTTGGCATCATTGGTTTCGTGTTGGCCCAAATGTGTCGCAACCGAGATCGTGGCCAAAATAAGGCTTTTTACGGTCGCATTTGGGTTGTTCACACAGGCCCGACCTACTGCTGCACTCAGGGAAATACCTTGGGTCACGACTAAAGTCGCGATATATTCCTCTAAATTATCCCAATCTTCCAAATGCATAGGCGTGTATTACAGAAGAAAATCACGCAAATCGATCCTGATGTTAATGTTTCGTTAATAATCAATCGAGGGTAGATAAATTCAGCTTTTGGTCGAATTGGACGTCCAATTTTCACGAATTACGCGAAGTGCATGTCACATTTTTGCCGCATATTTGCCATATTTGATCAAAGATCTTAGTCTGGTACTTAGCGGCACTTGTGGCCATTGCGGCTGAGATGCGCGATTTGGTCTAAACAGATACGATGACCCATTGTTTCTTGACATACTCTTTCACGGTCCAGACCGGCTGCAGCCCATTGTCCATTACAAATCCATCCCCTGCATTGACCGTGTATTCGGCCCCGTCCTGGGTGCGGATCTGCGCGCTGCCCTCAAGTATGTAACAATATTCGATCTGATCGTTTTGAGGCCCGCGAAATACACCAGAAGTGCTTTCCCAAATACCTGCCCGAACTCGGTCACCATCGCCCTTGAAATGGACCCAAACCGTATGTTCCGGAGTGCCCGAAATCGTGGCTGCGCTGTTGTCTTGGCGAACCGCTTCAGCGGATTGGTCGGCAAATTTGGTTAAGGATGTCATGTCTTGTCTCAGTCTGTTGGAAGGTGTGGCGGGCTCAAACCCCGTTGGTCAGCGAATCGAATCTGTCTTTTAAGGTCATCGCAGGTGCGGCAAGCGGGATGAAACGTTTGGTCACCCCATGCAGAGGAATCGGTGTGATGGGGGAAATTGGGAATGGAAGATCTTCATCACGGGTTCCCAATAGCTTTCGCGACAATGCGCGGCCCATCACGGATGTCATGGCAATGCCACGCCCGCTGAACCCCAGGCCTGCTAAAATTCCTGGCGCGGGCGCGTGCATATGCGGCATCATTTCGGGCGTGACTGCAATGCGTCCCATCCATTTTCGTTCAATCGGAATGTCTGCAATTTGCGGGAACACTGTGCGCAACCCTGTCCTTAGGCGCGAGAACCCGCCAAATGTATCGACGTGTTCGTTGCTGCCAACACACCCGAAAATGATGCGCCCCTCTCGGTCATACCGAGAATAATAGATTGCCAACCGCGAATCTGAAATCGTGACTTGATTGGGCAGAACCTCGGCTTGTTGCTTGGCACTTAGGGGTGCCGTCGCGATTGAGACGCTGACCAAAGGATGGAAGGTTTTGTGCAATTCTGGCCAAACACCATGCGTGTAAGCATTCGTGGTTAAAACCACATTCTCGGCTGAAATGGTCCCGCCTGGGGCATCAGCATGCCATTTTCCGTCTGCCCGTTTTAGCTTGGATATCGGCGTTTGTTTGTACATCTCAGCGCCACGCGCGATGGCAGCACTGGCATATCCGCGCGTCAGCGACAATGGTTGTACATGTCCGCCAGTGGCATGACGCAGCGCAAAAGAATATGCTGGGGACCCACTCGCCTGAAAGACCTCTTCTCCATTTAATTCTGTAATATCAGCGCCTTCAGCTGACCAAGTCGCCCCTAAAGTACGCATGGACTGCATCGCTTTTTTGGTGTGCGCCGCCTGAACCCACCCGGCCTGCACAGGATCGCAGTTGACATCATACTTGGCGATATCAGCGAATAGATCATCGGCGGCTGTTAACGTTGTCTGAATTAGCGTGTCACCGTGAGTGTTGCCCAGAAGGTGCCGCAACTCTGCCGGAGTTTTACGCCACATCGGATTGCACTGCCCACCACTGCGCCCGGACGCGCCCCAACCGATATCCTGCGCATCAACAACGGCAACAGACACCCCGGCCTCTGCCAGTCCAAGAGCTGTGCGGCACCCGGTTAAACCGGCTCCGACCACCAGAACATCGACACTTATTGATCCGTCCAAAGCCCGAACCTTGGGCGCTGGGCTTGCGGTTGTGGTCCAGTGGATTTCTTCTTTCGTTTCCATTGCGGGCGTCCCAAAAGTTCTGTAATGCAAAACATATATTTCGATAACAGAAACTACGAAGCCGGCCGCGCTGCGTCAACTGTTTGACGTTTAAAGATCGGGACCACACAAGCCTCCTTGTTTCGCAATCCAAAATTTCTGTTTCAATTGTTAGGATCGCCTGTTTTAAAGACACCCTGCGTTGCAATATTGGGCCAGTTCATTATGCAAAGTTCGATTGTTCAAAAATTGCTACACGTCCTTTCGGTGATTAGCGAAGCCCAAAGACCACTGACTTTTTCTGAGGTGGTTGAAAAAACTGGGTTGAACAAAAGTACCATCCACAGAATCTTGGCGATCTCGACAGAAGAGAAAATGGTGCGTTATGATCCACATCATAAGGTCTATGTGCTGGGCACGCGGATCTTTGATTTGGTGCGCAGCGCGTATAACGGATATGATATCCAAGCGATTGCTTTGGACGAAATGATCCGCCTGCATGACCTGTTTGACGCAAATGTCGCGATAGGTGTCCCCGGTGGGCGCGAGGTCATCTATCTGCGAGTTCTAGAAACCAAGCAATCTTTGGGTGGTGTGCAAAGACCGGGGATGCGCGATCCAATACACTGTTCTGCGTCTGGTAAGGCCATTTTGGCTTATTATCCTGATAAAATTACTGATTCTCTGCTTAAGGATTATGACTTTAAACCTTTCACAGACCGTACAAAGCTGTCAGTTGGTGCATTCAAGAGTGAGCTAAAATTTGTCCGAACACATGGATTCGGCAAAAATGATCGTGAAGAGTATGACCATTTTCTAGGAATTTCTGCGCCTATCTTCAACTATGTGGGTGAGCCGATTGCGGTTTTGAATCTGTGGTCGACATATCCGCGCCACGAAATGGATGATATGTTGAAATGGAGCACAGATCTAAAAACATCCGCGGCCCGCGTCACTGAATTGATCGGAGGCGTTGAGCCGTCCCTAGAAGATCTAAGTACATAGCGCGGCGTGTTGGTTTGATTTTGCACGCGCAATACGCAATTTGGCAATTCAAATGGCTGATACGATCTTGACGTGTGTAATTCCTGTGCATGCAGACAGATCACATTGCGAAAACCGGATTCTATGCTTAGAAATCGTTTGACGAAAAGCTGTTTCCGTTCGTAATCTCGTTCTACGAAATGTTGGTTTCGTAATACGAAACTTTTCGCACTATCAAAAAGACAAAAAGTCTAGGGAGATCAAAATGAAAAAATTTACGCTTGGCATGGTTGCTGGCGCGATCACAGCGCTGTCGGCATCGTCCGCTTTCGCAGACGGCCACGGTGAAATCACCGTCGCATACTTCCTTGAGTGGCCCATGCCATTCTTGGCTGCAAAAGCCTCCGGTGCATATGACGAAGCGCTCGGCGTGAAGGTTAACTGGGTGTCCTTCGAAACCGGCACGGCAATGTCCGCAGCCATGGCGTCCGGTGATGTTCAAATCGCTGTATCGCAAGGTCTGCCACCTTTCGTGGTTGCAACATCCGGTGGTCAAGACCTTCAGCTGCTTGACGTTGCCGTTAGCTATGCCGAAAACCAAGGTTGTGTTGTGCATGGCGATCTGGAAATCGACAAAGACAGCGCAAGCGAATTGGCCGGTAAAAAAGTGGCCGTTCCTTTGGGAACAGCTGCGCATTACAGCTTCATCCGCCACATGGATCACTTCGGTGTGGACCTGGCCAGCCTGTCCATTGTCGACATGCCCCCCCCAGAAGGTGCGAACGCGCTTGGCCAAAAAGCGGTTGATTTCGCATGCGGTTACGGTGGTGGCCTGACCTCCATGAAAGAATACGGCGACGTGCTTTTGACCGGTCCAGAAAAGCAAGACATCGGTATCTTGGTATTTGACGTAACATCTGCACCCGCAGATTACGTTGCAGAGAATGGCGACATGGTTGCGAAGTTCTTGAAAGTGACCGCGGATGCGAACGCTGAATGGAATGCCAACAAATCCGACGACATGCTGGCAGTCATCGCCGAGCAATCCGGTATGGATCTGGAAGCAGCCCGCGGCGCGATTGGGACAATGTCGTTCCCATCCATCGAAGACCAGCTGGCCGAAGCGTGGTTGGGCGGAAACGCGGTTCCGTTCATGAAGGGCGTTGCAGACGTCTTCGTGAACGCAGGGTCCATCGACAGCGCGCTGGACAGCTATGAAGGCGCTTTGAACATCGAGCCCATCGCAGCAGCCGGCGGCATGTAAGCCTTTCAGGCGATAATGATCGAACCTGGCGCACGACGCGCCGGGTTCACCCCCAAAAACGCAGCAATCACAAAAAGCTGCGGGCAAAAAAATCAAACCAACTGCGGGGACTGCCAAGGTGGCCGGATTATCCTTACAAGACATTTCAATGCGCTTCGATCTGCCCAACGGCTCATCGGTGCAGGCATTAGAGAACGTATCGCTTGACCTAAAACCGGGTGAGCTAATGAGCGTTCTGGGCCCGTCGGGCTGTGGCAAAACGACATTGCTGAACATTGTCGCGGGCTTTTTGGCCCAAACCAGCGGACGCTTGGAGCTGAACGAACATGAAGTCACCGGCCCCGACGCCGAACGCGGCATGGTGTTTCAAAAGGGCGCGCTTTTCGAATGGATGTCCGTGCGCGACAATGTCGGCTTTGGCCCATCGATGAAGGGCATGCCCAGCGGCGAAAAGAAAGAGATCGTCGATCATCTTCTGGACGTTGTCGGGCTTCAGGAATTCAAGGAAAAGGCGGTCTATGAACTGTCCGGCGGGATGCAGCAGCGTGTGGCTTTGGCCCGCTGTTTGGCAAACGATCCCGACGTTATCTTGATGGATGAACCTTTGGGCGCACTGGATGCGCTGACCCGCGAAAAGATGCAAAGCCTTGTGCTGAAGCTGTGGAAAGAGACGGGCAAAACGATCATTTTGATCACACACTCCGTCGAAGAGGCTCTGTTGCTGGGCGAACGGTTGATAGTTATGGCGCCGCGCCCCGGACGTATTCACAAAGAATATCGCCTGCCCTTCGCCGAGCTCGGCGTCGATGCGGATCTGCGCGAAGTCAAAAAGCACCCAGATTTTGGTGCAAAACGGGATGAAATCCTGTCGATGATCTGGGACATGGAAGAAGAGATTATGGGCCGGACGGAGAACGCATCATGACCGGTTTATTTGTCCTCGCGATTTATATCGGCATTTTCGTTGGCGCGTATTTTGTTGTGACCAAAGTTGTACAACGCGCCACAGCCTCGGATTTCACGTCTTTGAAAACTGTTACATTCGGCGATGAAAGTGCTGTGCGCCCGAACCGATGGGCGGGCATTATCTCGATCCTGACGTTGTTTTTGATCTGGGGCATGTTCACTGGATCCTCGATCCTGCCAAAATTCCTACACGCTCCGGCGCCGTTTCAGGGAACTTTGGAATTCACTTATACTGCTGAAGCCGAAGATGGCGCGCGCGATGATGCAACTGTGACGGTTGCCGTACACCCACGCGAAATCGAAACCGATGCCCCCGAGGTTGAACAAGGCGATGGGTTTGCCAAGAACGACAGCGCGGCCATCGCAGTATGGCGGACAGGTTTGGTCCGCGTTGATCGCAATGATGAGATAACCAAGAAAGACGGTGCCAAGGTTGTTGCAATAAATGGGCAAGCGGTGTCGCCTGGTGATAAAGTGAATATTGACAACGGCACTGTCACACTTTCCGACAAAGGCACACCTAACGTGGCGCCCTATAAGGGTTGGCAGATGGAACCGCTATACTTGCCGCCGCCAGAACAGGTTTGGTCGCGCACGCTGTTGGTCGTGAGTGAAGGCTTCCGCAGCTTCACCCTGTGGGAACATCTTGGCTACTCGCTGTTCCGCGTGGTCCTGGGCTTCTTTTTTGGGGCGCTGGTTGGAATCCCCTTGGGTTATGCCATGGGTCTAAGCAATTGGTTCCGCGGATGGTTTGACCCCATTGTGGAATTCATGCGCCCGGTGCCTCCGCTTGCTTTGATCCCTTTGGTGATCATTTGGTTTGGGATTGGTGAAACAGGCAAGATCATCTTGCTGTTCCTGGCCGCTCTTTGGATTATGGCAATTGCCGCGCGATCTGGTGTGTCTGGAGTCAATATTTCCAAAGTTCATGCCGCCTATTCCTTAGGAGCCAGTAAATGGCAGCTGATGCGATATGTGATCATTCCGAATTCGCTGCCCGAGATTTTTACCGGCGCGCGCGTCGCTATGGGCGTCTGTTGGGGCACTGTTGTTGCCGCTGAACTGGTTGCCGCCGAACAAGGTGCTGGGATGATGATCATGGTTGCGTCGCGGTTCCAGAACACGGATATCGTGATCTTGGGCATTATTTTGATCGGTGTCATTGGATTTGGCATCGACATGTTGATGCGCTGGGCGGAACGGCTTCTGGTCCCTTGGAAGGGCAAGGCTTAAGTTGCTCAAGCGTATGATTTTAGAAACCAGGCCCCCAATGTGGGGCCTGAGTTCGTTTGGGGGCAAAGTCTGAGTATGATTGATCACATCACATTTGGTGTGTCGTGCTTTGACGCATCAGTGGCGTTCTATGATCAAGCGTTCAAACCTCTGGGCGTGAAACGGTTGTTCACTGTCCCGCCAGATCAATCAGACGGAATGCAAGTTACGGGTTACGGGAAGGATGTACCGTTTTTCTGGATCGCCGAGCAAGATCAGCCGCCCATTGCCCTACACATCGCTTTGCGCGCGCAATCACTGGCCGAGGTCGCGCGCTTTCACACAGCCGCCTTACAGGCCGGCGGCAAAGATAACGGCCCGCCAGGCCTGCGCCCACAGTATCACCCGACCTACTACGCCTGCTTTGTGCGCGACCCCGATGGTCATAACATCGAAGCCGTCTTTCACGGGTAACGCTTACGCGGGCTTCAACGCGGCCGTCACATAGTTCACCGACAGATCGCGGGCGGACAAAGACCAGCTCCACCCGAACGGATTGAACACAAATCCCTTGCGATCCACCGGCTCAAGCCCCGCCTGTGACATCAGATCGAACAACTCATCTGGCGTGATGAACTTGTTCCACTCATGTGTCCCCTTAGGAAGCCACCGCATCACATGTTCGGCCCCGATGATCGCCATCATATAGCTTTTCGGGTTGCGGTTGATGGTCGAACAAACATGCAGACCGCCGGGTTTCAACAGCTGCCGACAGGCGGTCAGATAGCCTAAAGGATCGGCAACATGTTCGACGACTTCCATGTTCAATACGATATCGAACTGCTCACCATCTGCGGCCATCGCCTCGGCTGTGGTGTGACGGTAATCGATGGTCAGTCCTGATTGTTCCGCATGCACCTGCGCTACGGGGATATTCCGCTCGGCGGCATCGGCGCCCACAATTGTGGCGCCTAAACGGGCCATCGGCTCGCATAAAAGTCCACCGCCACAACCAATATCCAAAATCCGCAAACCGGAAAATGGCAGATCCGTACTCAGATCTCGATCAAATTCTGCCGCGATTTGCGACGTTATATAGTCGAGCCGACAGGGGTTTAGCATATGAAGTGGTTTGAATTTTCCGTTCGGATCCCACCATTCTGCCGCCATGGCTTCGAACTTCGCAATTTCACCGGCATCAACTGTTGTCTGTTGCACTTGCATTTTATGACCTATGTGATCTTTTACGACATGCACTTTATATAGGGCGCACATGGATAAACACCTGGATCAAAAACGCGCAGTGCAATATTTATATCCCGGCATCGATCCATTTGACCAACGGATGATCGATGTGGGCGATGGGCATCGCGTATACATGGAGCAGTGCGGAAATCCGCAGGGCGTGCCTGTTGTTGTGTTTCACGGCGGTCCGGGTGGCGGTTGCAGCCCAGCGATGCGACGCTATTTTGATCCAGATTATTATCGAATTATCCTGTTTGATCAGCGTGGATGCGGGCGATCCCGTCCGCATGCTTCGGTCAAAAATAATACGACATGGGATTTGGTCCGCGACATCGAACTGATTCGCAATATGTTGGATATCGACGACTGGATCGTTTTTGGTGGCAGTTGGGGCGCCACTTTGGCGCTGATCTATGCCCAAGCACATCCGGACCGTGTGATGCGTCTTGTGCTGCGCGGCGTGTTCCTGGCGACTAAGTCTGAACTTGATTGGTTTTACGGCGGGGGTGCGGGAAAGTTTTGGCCAGATGTTTGGCAGCGATTCCTAAATCCGATACCCCCCGACGAGCACGACAATTTGATTGCGGCGTATAACAAACGGCTGTTTTCCGGCGATTTGATGGTGGAAACCCGGTGCGCTCGCGCGTGGGCGGCTTGGGAAAATGCACTGGCGTCATTCCATTCTGGTGGCATAACGGGTGAAAGCCCTGGTGAATATGCACGGGCCTTTGCGCGGTTAGAAAACCACTATTTCATTAACAACGCCTTCCTGGAACGCGACGGACAAATTCTGCAAGACATGGAGCGCATCGCGCATATTCCCGGCACGATTGTGCAAGGGCGGTATGATATGATCTGCCCGCCCGAAGCTGCATGGAAATTGCGTAAACTTTGGCCAGAGGCGCAGTTGAAATTGATCAACAAGGCGGGCCATGCTTTGTCTGAACCAGGAATCAGTGCAGAATTGGTGCGTGAGATGGATAGGATTGCAAGTTTATGACCCGGATTGACCGGCGCGCGCTATTTGCTAGCGGTTCAGCAGCTGCACTGCTTGCGGCTGTTGGTGTTTCTGCGCAAGCAGCGCCTGTGCGGGGTGGTCATTTGCGGGCGGCTTTGTCTGGCGGGGATCGATCTGAGAGCTGGTTGGATCTGCCCGGTGGGCGCTTTTTGCAAGCGGCACGCCATGCGGTATTTGAAACTGTGACCGAAATTGCACCCGATGGCACGCTGCAACCTGGTCTTGCGACGCAGTGGTCATCTGAGGACGCAGGGCGCATCTGGCATTTTGATATCGCGTCCGGTGTTTCGTTTCACAACGGGACCCAGCTTTCGCCACGGGACGTCGTGACCTCGTTGCAGCGCGCAGGTTTTTTGGCGTTCGCGGATGGACACCGGGTCACGATAGAGCTGGCGACAGCAGACGAGGCATTGCCATTCAAACTGGCCCGCGGCGGGATTATGGTGTTCTCGGCCGATCAACTTGAACGCGGCGAAGCGCTGACAAACGGAACTGGCCTTTACAGGCTTGGCCGCTTCGACGCCGGTCGTAGCTTTCTGGCAAATCGCGTCGATGTCCATCGCAAAGACGGCAACGCGGGCTGGTTCGAGACTGTTGAATTCGTCGCAATATCAGACCCGCATGTACGCGCCGAAGCGGTGGGTGAAGGCTACGTGGACGTGGCTGATTTGGATGACGCCTATGATCTTTCCGGTCGCAGTGACATTCAACTTGTCCAAGATGGTCCGCAGGTTACTGGCGCAATGCGCAAGACTGTTGCATCTAACACACGTGTCGGTCCCGCTCCGCTGGATGATATGCGCTTTGCAGAGCGTTGGTGGATGGCTGGATAAAAAATACAACCCGTATTTGAAGACAGAACGTAATCGCCTTAGGCTATCTTCGAGATGAAACTGGCGATGAGCAAAAAGTATGAACAAAAACACGACCAGAGAGTTTCGCCAGGACGACTACGCGACGACAGATATCAAGCAGGATGACTTTGGAACGTTCGCTCCAGGCACGTTGCAACAAATCCTAATACGTCTGGCGCAGCGTACATTTTTGGGGCGCGGGAATTTTCGACGCTGGATGTCTTACGCAATTGCGCGTCTTGGGGCGCCCGTTGATGTCATCCGTAAGGGCTGCAAATTCCGCTTGTACTTGCGCAATAATTTGATCGATTTCGGACTGTTGCTGAAAGAGGACTACAACCAGATTGAAATCGATTTCCTGACTTCAGACCTTGGGCCAGACTCTGTCGCAGTGGATATCGGCAGCAACATAGGTTTGTATACAATGCCGATGGCCAAGACTGGCGCCAAGGTTGTTGCCATCGAAGCTAATCCTCAGATGGTGGAACAATTGCGTTGCCATGTGCGGCTTAACGGCTTTGAGCATGTTGAGTTGTTTCCCTGTGCAGTCGGTGACAAATCGGGTGCCGTTAATTTAAATATTCGGCGCGATGATGTGGCGATTGTGAACGTGGTCGAGTCAGCCCACGGTCATGTTCAGATGCAAATGTTGCAGACGATCCTTGATACGGCAGATGTCACCCGGATTGATGCGCTCAAGATTGATATTGAAGGCTTTGAGGATCGCGCACTTGGTCCGTTTTTGGATACCTGTTCCCCTGCTTTGCTGCCAAAACGTATGGTTCTAGAAGAACTTACCCAAGCCGATCACCCAAGATGCAAAGCAGCAATGAAGCGGCATGGCTATGTCTTTGTCAAAAACAGTCGCAGCAATGCGCTTTATGAATTGCGTGGATTTTAGTGACGATAAAGGCCGTGATGATCTTGCCCCTTGCAGACTCGGGGTTGCATAGGTATACGCCTGCTTAACAGCGGTGCGCTGGGGTCCAAACCTAACGCTCCACCGGGAAAGATCGACGGGCCGCGCGCCCGTTTTTTTGTGCTTTCCTGTTTTTGAAATGTGAATGAAAGACCCAATGTCCAACGACTTGATCGCTAAAGCTGCCATGGATCGCCGTATCGCCGAGATTATCACTCCGGTGATCGAGGACATGGGCTATGAATTGGTGCGCATCCGCCTGATGGGCGGCCAAGCGCCGATCCTTCAGGTAATGGCGGATAAGCCCGATGGCGGAATCGAAGTCGATGGATGCGCTGAAATTTCGACGATGATTAGCGCGACCTTGGATGTTGAAGACCCCATTCTGGATGCTTACACGTTGGAAGTGTCGAGCCCGGGAATTGATCGTCCGTTAACCCGTTTGAAAGACTTTGCAACGTTTGAAGGATATGACGCCAAGCTGGAAACAGCCGAGCTGATCGATGGGCGCCGCCGCTTCAAGGGTGTGCTGGCAGGCGTAGACGGGGATGAGGTGCTGGTCAATGTGGCTGAAGGCACAATTGGATTAAAATTTGACTGGCTTAGCGACGCCAAACTTGTGCTGACAGATGAGCTTATCAAAGAAATGCTGAAGCAGCGCAAAGCTGCGGGCAGTTTGAACGAAGATGCATTCGATGAGATCGAGACCGAGAGCTCGACGGAGGAGGATCCCTAATGGCCATTACATCTGCAAATCAGCTTGAGCTGTTGCAAACCGCCGAGGCTGTGGCGCGCGAAAAGATGATCGATCCGGGCCTTGTGATTGAGGCGATGGAAGAGTCTTTGGCCCGTGCTGCCAAGTCTCGCTACGGCGCGGAAATGGATATTCGCGTGGCGATTGACCGTAAAACGGGCCGTGCGACTTTTACCCGTGTGCGTACAGTGGTTGAAGAAGCCGAGTTAGAAAACTATCAGGCCGAGTTCACCGTCGATCAAGCCAAGCAATATATGGCCGACCCAACTGTTGGGGACACATTCGTCGAAGAAGTTCCGCCCGTTGAAATGGGTCGCATCGCTGCACAATCTGCCAAGCAGGTGATTTTGCAAAAGGTCCGCGAGGCCGAGCGTGATAAGCAGTTCGAAGAATACAAAGACAAAACGGGCACAATCATTAACGTGCTGGTGAAGCGCGAAGAATATGGCAACGTTATCGTTGACCTGAATCCTGGCGAAGGTGTGCTGCGTCGTAACGAAAAAATTGGCCGTGAAAGCTATCGTCCCAATGATCGCATCCGTTGCTACATCAAGGATGTGCGACGCGAACAGCGTGGACCTCAGATTTTCCTGAGCCGAACAGCGCCTGAATTCATGGCTGAGCTGTTCAAAATGGAAGTGCCTGAGATTTACGATGGTATCATCGACATTAAAGCCGTGGCTCGTGACCCGGGTTCGCGCGCAAAGATCGCTGTGATCTCTTATGATAACTCGATTGACCCGGTCGGGGCTTGTGTCGGGATGCGTGGCAGCCGTGTGCAGGCCGTAGTGAACGAATTGCAGGGTGAAAAGATCGACATCATTCCCTGGAATGACGATCAGCCTACATTCCTTGTCAACGCTCTGCAGCCTGCTGAAGTGTCTAAAGTTGTTTTGGATGAAGAAGCGCAGAAGATCGAAGTTGTCGTGCCTGAAGAACAGTTAAGCCTTGCGATTGGCCGTCGCGGTCAAAACGTGCGTCTGGCGTCTCAGCTGACGGCTCTTGATATCGACATTATGACCGAAGAAGAGGAATCCGCGCGTCGCCAGGCCGAATTCGAAGTGCGTACAAAACTGTTCATGGATACTTTGGATCTGGACGAGTTCTTTGCCCAGTTGCTTGTGGCCGAGGGCTTCACCAATCTGGAAGAAGTCGCTTATGTCGAAGTTGATGAATTGTTGGTCATCGAAGGTGTGGACGAAAGCACCGCCAGCGAACTGCAAGCCCGCGCCCGCGATTATCTTGAAGCGCAAGCGGCACAGGCCTTGGCAAATGCACGTGAATTGGGCGCAGAAGACAGCTTGATCGAATTCGATGGAATCACCCCACAGATGGCCGAGGCCTTGGCCAAAGATGGTGTGAAGACCTTAGAAGATTTTGCAACATGCGCGGATTGGGAGCTTGCCGGTGGCTGGACGACCGAAAACGGCGAGCGCGTCAAAGACGATGGGATCTTGGAACCCTTTGACGTTGCCCTGGAAGAAGCACAACATATGGTCATGACCGCCCGCGTCCTGCTGGGTTGGGTTGACCCTTCCGAATTGGAACCTGATGTCGAAGAAGAGGAAGACGCAACAGGTGAAGATGCAACTTCGGAGGCGGAGGCCTAATTGGTCTCCTGCCTCTTTGGGTAAATGACATGGCGCGCGGCGGAAAAGCCAAGGACCGGGATGATGGTCCAACACGCAAATGCCTTGCGACAGGTGAGGTGCGGCCCAAAGCCGAGCTGATCCGGTTTGTCGCGGGGCCCGATGGTGCAGTTGTGCCTGATATCTTTGGCAAATTGCCGGGGCGTGGGTTTTATACCTTGGCCACTCTGGATGCGCTGAACACAGCGGTGGACAAGAAATTGTTTGCGCGTGGGGCGAAAGAATCGGTCACCATTCCAGACGGTTTGGTCCAAGAAGTTGAACGGCAGGTGGCCAAACGGGTCATAGATCTGATATCGCTTGCTCGAAAGTCCGGGGCTGCGGTTGCTGGATACGAAAAAGTTAAATCCTGGCTGGGCCAGGAAGAAGCGCGGGTGTTGCTTCAGGCCTCGGATGGGTCGGAACGTGGCAAGTCCAAACTAAGCACCCCGCATTTTGGAACGTATATTGGTTGGTTGACGGCGGATGAGCTTGGGCTCGCCTTTGGTCGGCAAACTGTGATACATGCAGCGCTCGGCTCTGGCGGACTCGGGCAACGTGTTGTAGAGGAAGCGGGACGGCTGAAAGGCTTGCGCCTTAAAAGCAATGACGGGACCGCCCGTCGGAGAGGAAAAGAAGCTCAATGAGCGATAATGACGGCAAGAAAACACTGGGTCTGCGAGGCCCGCGGGCTGGAAACGTAAAGCAAAGCTTTAGCCACGGTCGAACGAAGAACGTCGTGGTGGAAACGAAACGCAAACGCGTTGTGGTGCCAAAAGCGGGCGCGGGGAAATCCGTAAGTGCCAGTGGCGTCAGTCTGGGTGACCCATCCAAGCGACCTGCAGGTATTTCCGATGCAGAAATGGAACGTCGGCTGAAGGCGGTTCAAGCTGCCAAGGCACGTGAAGTTGAAGAAGCCGCTGCTCGGGCCGCCGAGGAAAAAGCCCGCGCGGAAGACCGCGAGCGGCGGCGTGCTGAGATTGAGGCCAAAGAGCGTGAAGAGCGCGAGCGTGTTGATGCGCTGAAGGCCAAAAAAGAAGAAGAAGAACAGGCCAAGAAGGCTGAAGAGGAAGCTGCAAAACGCGCCGCGGCACAAGCTCAGGAAGCGGTTGCCCGCCCAGCTGAATCGCGTCCGGCGGCCTCAAAGCCCGCGCCGCAAGCTGCGCCTCGTAAGCAAGACCGCGAACGTGAACAGCGCAACACGCGCGGCCGTGGCGACGATGCCCGCCGCAGCGGTAAGTTAACGCTGAACCAGGCGCTGTCTGGCGCAGAAGGTGGACGTCAACGGTCTATGGCGGCGATGAAGCGCAAGCAAGAACGCGCCCGTCAAAAAGCTATGGGCGGTGCAGTTGAACGTGAAAAGGTTGTTCGCAAGGTCCAACTTCCCGAAGCCATTGTCATCAGTGAGCTAGCCAATCGGATGTCCGAACGCGTTGCAGACGTGGTTAAGTCTCTGATGAACAACGGGATTATGGCGACACAGAACCAATCCATTGATGCTGACACTGCCGAATTGATCATCGAAGAATTCGGTCATGAAGTGGTGCGGGTGTCTGACTCGGATGTGGAAGATGTGATTGATACAGTGGAAGACGTCGAAGGTGATCTGATGGATCGCCCACCGGTCATCACGATCATGGGCCACGTTGACCACGGTAAGACGTCGCTTTTGGACGCGATTCGGAACGCGAAAGTCGTTGCGGGCGAAGCTGGCGGTATCACGCAGCATATTGGTGCGTATCAGGTCGAACAGGGTGGTCGTAAATTGACCTTCTTGGACACACCTGGCCACGCGGCATTTACGTCGATGCGCTCGCGCGGTGCACAAGTCACGGATATTGTTGTGCTTGTTGTTGCCGCTGATGACGCGGTGATGCCTCAGACAATTGAAGCCATTAACCACGCCAAAGCGGCAGAAGTGCCAATGATCGTGGCGATCAACAAAATTGACCGCCCAGCTGCCAACCCTGACAAAGTCCGCACAGACCTTCTGCAACATGAAGTAATTGTGGAAAAAATGTCCGGTGAAGTTCAGGATGTACCTGTTTCGGCGATCAATGGGACGGGTCTGGATGAGTTGCTGGAAGCGATTACGCTGCAGTCTGAAATCCTAGAGCTGAAAGCGAACCCAACACGTGCCGCATCTGGTGCTGTGATTGAGGCGAAGCTGGATGTAGGCCGCGGTCCTGTGGCCACAGTTTTGGTGCAGAACGGAACCTTGCGTCAGGGCGATATCTTCGTTGTTGGCGAGCAATGGGGTAAAGTTCGCGCGATGGAAAATGACCAAGGCGCGCGCGTCAAAGAAGCTGGCCCTTCCGTCCCTGTTGAGGTCTTGGGCCTGAACGGTACACCTGAAGCGGGCGACGTGTTGAACGTGGTGGATACTGAAGCGCAAGCGCGCGAAATCGCGGAATATCGCGCACAAGCTGCCAAAGACAAACGCGCGGCAGCGGGTGCTGCGACCACGTTGGATCAGTTGTTGGCCAAAGCAAAAGCGGATGAAAATGTCGCAGAGCTGCCAATTCTTGTGAAAACCGACGTGCAGGGCTCGGCTGAAGCGATTGTCCAAGCGATGGAAAAAATCGGCAACGACGAAGTCCGTGTTCGGGTACTGCATTCGGGCGTGGGCGCGATTACTGAAACCGATGTTGGCTTAGCCGAGGCGTCTGGCGCCCCGATCATGGGCTTTAACGTCCGGGCAAATGCATCCGCACGTAACACAGCGAACCAAAAGTCGGTCGAGATCCGGTACTATTCGGTGATCTATGACTTGGTTGACGACGTCAAAGCGGCGGCCTCTGGCCTGCTCAGCGCAGAAATTCGTGAAACCTTTATTGGCTATGCGGAAATCAAAGAGGTCTTCAAGGTTTCCAACGTCGGCAAAGTGGCTGGGTGTTTGGTGACCGAGGGCGTCGCGCGTCGCAGCGCAGGTGTGCGTTTGCTGCGTGACAACGTTGTGATCCACGAAGGCACGTTGAAAACCCTTAAGCGCTTCAAAGACGAAGTCGCTGAGGTACAGTCAGGTCAAGAATGTGGTATGGCTTTTGAAAACTACGATGATGTGCGGGCCAAAGATGTGATCGAAATCTTTGAGCGTGAAGAAGTGACGCGCACGCTGACTTAATTTAACGATGCTAGGAATAGCAAAAGGGACCGTGTGGTGGCGCGGTCCCTTTTTTGTTTTGATGCATGTGACGCCGTAAAGCGCCACGGAATAGATTAGGCCGCTTGGTTCACAGGCGCCCCTGAAAAAATCGAAGCCCCAACGCGAACCATAATCCGCCCGTCAGGCAATGAGCGGACAAACGTACCTTGCACCGATATCGCACTACCGATCGTAATCGTGCGCAGCATCTTGCATGCCTCCTTGGTCAAATGAAGTCGCTTAGTAACATAGTGAGTGTCTGAAAATTGTTACTGTATCGCGCGGAGTGTACAAGACTTTATTCGCATTTTCTTATAACCAATCGCGCAATATCGGAATTAATGGCAAGTCAGCCGGGGGCATTTTGTAATTTTTTAATGCGTTCACCCGCGACCAGGCCAAATCTTGCCCTTCTTTGCCTGTTGGTGTTCCTTCCCAACGCCGACATGCGAAAAGCGGCATCAACAAATGGAAGTCTGGATAACTGTGGCTGGCGAATGTAAGTGGCGCCAAACAGCTTTGCCAGGTGTTGATCCCCAGTTCCTCGTGCAGTTCACGAATCAGTGCAGTCTCTGGGGTTTCGCCTGGGTCGACTTTACCGCCGGGAAATTCCCATAGACCGGCCATGGATTTACCCGGCGGACGTTGCGCCAATAGAACGCGTCCGTCCACGTCAATTAGAGCCACCGCAGAAACCAACACGACCTTTGTCATGATCGGTAATCTGCATTAATTGAGATATATCCGTGGGTTAGATCGCATGTCCAAACTGTTGCTGCGCCTTGATCCAATCCAAGATCGATCGAAATTTTAAGGTGCTCGCCGCGCATATACCTGGCACCTTGCTCTTCGGAATAGTTGGGCGAGACCCAGCCATTTTCTGCAACCAGTATGTCGCCAAAGCGAATCGTTAAACGGTCTCGGTCCGCCTCGGCCCCCGATTTTCCAATGGCCATGACCACACGACCCCAATTGGGATCTTCACCAGCGATGGCTGTCTTAATCAGAGGCGAGTTGGCGACAGACATGGCATGTTGCTTTGCCTGGCCGTCTGAAACTGCGCCAGAGACTTCAATTTCGACAAATTTTGTTGCACCCTCACCATCTTTTACGACCTGATGCGCCAAATCTAACATGACTCTATGCAACGCGCTTTCAAACTCAGAGCTGTTCGATACATCGACCCCGGATTTGCCCGTGGCTGCGACCAGCAGAGTGTCGGACGTAGAGGTGTCACTGTCGACCGTGATACAGTTAAAGGTCCGGGCGTTCAGACGCGTGACCATGGCCTGTAAGTCTGGCAGGGGGCACTGCGCATCGGTGAAGATATAGACCAACATTGTTGCCATGTCGGGCGCAATCATACCGGACCCTTTTGCGATGCCAGCGATATGGACCGGCTTGCCATCGACAGTGATCGAACTTGCAGACCCTTTTGCATAAGTGTCTGTTGTCATGATCGCTTTTGCCGCATCAGGAAGGCCATCAGTGCTCAAAGCTTTGGTCATTGCGCTAAGATGCTGGGTGATCTTGGCGTCTGGAAGCGGCTCACCAATCACCCCTGTGGAGGCTGTAAAGACGCGGCTTTGATCCACATCTGTGCTCAGGCTGACCTGGTCTGTCAGACGTTGAACTGTGTCAAATCCTGCCTGGCCTGTGAACGCATTAGCGTTGCCGGAATTGACAAGGATCGCGGCAGTACCAGAACATTCCCCGCCAAGCTTTGCCTGGCAATCCAAAACAGCGGCAGACCGCGTCTTTGATGTGGTAAACACCCCGGCAATCGACGTTCCAGCGCACAAATGGGCCAACATTACATCGGAACGCCCTGGATATTTGACCCCCGCTGCAGCTATCGCAAAGCGCGCACCTGAGATTTCAGGCAGGTGCGGAAAGCTTTTGGGTGCAAGGGGCGAAACTGTTACTGCAGCGCTCATTGTCTTTGCGACAGATTGAATTGGTCAAGTACGCTGGCATCAATCGCATTTGCGCCTGAACGGTCCACATCAGCAGCGTTCACAGTTTCTTCGATATGTGCCTGCACCGCTGCTTGGCGCAGTTGCAATTCCAGATCACCCTGGACTTGCTCTAAGGGCGGGGCTTCTTGCACGCGGGTGTCCATGAGCTTGATCACATGCCAACCAAACTGAGTCTCAACAGGGGTTGAAAACTCGCCCGGTTCTAACGCAACAACGGCAGCTTCAAAGGCAGGAACCATTGCGCCGGTGCCAAACCAACCCAGATCTCCGCCACGTGTGCTTGAAGGCCCTGTGGATTTCTCGCGCGCCGTTGTCGCAAAATCGGCGCCTAGCCCCAAGTCGGCCACGATGACTTCTGCCTCTTCCAGCGTTTCAACCAAAATATGCGCCGCGTTGTATTCTTTCCCAGACGCACCATCCACAAATTGAGCCTTATAAGCTGCATCCAGCAATTCCGGCGTCACAGCTGTTTCCATAATACCTTCAACAACCTCGCCGGCCAAAAGCGACCTGGTTTCATTGTCCAATGCCAAAATAATGCGTTTTGGCCATTCGCCTTCCAAAGTCTGACCCAATGCAGTTTGCTGGATCAACTGGTCCAAAATTCCAGGAAACAGAACGTCTGCGGGCAAGTTGCGGTACTGATCCGGCAAAGTTGCCTTGGCGGCTGCGACATGGCCCAACGTGATTTCGGTACCATTGACGGACGCCAAAACCGTATCCAAAGAAGGCGCGTCAGAGCTTTGTGCCCAAACTGACGTGGATAGCGACAGCGCGATGGCTGAGGCGGTGAAAGACAGAAGATGTTTGTGCATGGAATTAACCTTGACCGGGGCCGCAAAAGGGCGCGGCGTTGACACTGTATTGGCGGACCCTTACATCGCCCTATGGGCGCGCAGGTTGGCCTGTTTCATGCTTTGATTTAGTGGTTGAAGTACGGACGGGCAAGCAAGACTGTCGCTGATGTGATATGCAAATCGGCTGGAGAGCACATGCTGGGGTTTTCGACACTTACCAAAAAGGTTTTTGGCACGCCCAATGATCGTAAAGTCAAGGCGGCACGCCCTACTGTGGCGGCGATTAATGCGCTTGAACCGGACTTCGAAAAACTGAGCGATCAGGGGTTGATTGATAAAACCGCTGAGCTGTCTAAGCGCGCTAAGTCTGGGGAAAGTCTGGATGATTTGTTGCCCGAAGCGTTTGCCAATTGCCGCGAAGCTGCACGCCGTGCGCTGGGTTTGCGGGCTTTTGATGTACAGCTCATGGGCGGGATCTTCCTGCATCAAGGCAATATTGCCGAAATGAAAACCGGAGAAGGCAAAACTCTTGTCGCCACATTCCCCGCGTATTTGAACGCTTTGACGGGCAAAGGCGTGCATGTCGTGACCGTGAACGAATACCTGGCAAAACGCGACTCTGAATGGATGGGCAAGGTTTACAACGCTTTGGGCATGACGTGCGGCGTCGCGTGGGCTGGTATGGGACCGGAAAATAAACGCGATGCGTATAATTGTGACATCACTTACGCGACAAATAACGAACTGGGTTTCGATTATTTGCGCGATAACATGCGCTCGGACCTGTCTGAAATCTTTCAACATCATCACAATTTCGCGATTGTGGATGAGGTTGATTCCATTTTGATCGATGAAGCGCGCACGCCCTTGGTGATTTCCGGCCCCGCCGAAGATCGCTCGGAAATGTACAAATCGATGGATGTGGTCATTCCCGAACTGCAAGAGTCGCATTACGAAATTGACGAAAAATCGCGCTCGGTGTCTTTCACGGATGACGGCAATGAATTCATCGAAGAGCTGCTTCAACGCAAAAACTTTCTGGAAGAAGGCCAGTCTTTGTACGACCCTGAAAGTACGACGGTCGTCCACCATCTGAACAACGGCCTGCGCGCGCATAAGCTGTTTCAGAAGGATAAAGACTACGTTGTTGCGAATGGTGAAGTGATTCTTATTGACGAATTCACAGGGCGTATGATGTCAGGACGCCGTCTGTCTGATGGCCTGCACCAAGCGATTGAGGCGAAAGAAGACGTTAAAATCCAGCCCGAAAACACGACTTTGGCATCCGTGACGTTCCAAAACTACTTCCGGCTCTACGACAAGCTCGCCGGCATGACGGGAACCGCAGCGACAGAAGCCGAAGAATTTATGCAGATTTATGGTCTTGGCGTTATCGAAATGCCAACCAACCGCGAGATCGCGCGTAAGGATGAGGACGATAAGGTCTTTCGTACGGCTCAGGAAAAATACCAGGCCATGATCGACGAGATCAAACAGGCCAATGAACGCGGCCAGCCCGTGCTTGTCGGGACGACCTCAATTGAAAAATCTGAAATGTTTAGTCAAATGCTGACCCAACTGGATGTGTCGCATAACGTACTGAACGCGCGGCAGCACGAGCAAGAGGCGCAAATTGTGGCTGATGCTGGTAAATACGGCGCCGTCACCATCGCGACCAACATGGCGGGGCGCGGCACAGACATCCAATTGGGCGGCAATGTCGAATTGAAGGTCCTGCAGGCGATCACTTCTGATCCCGAAGCGGATCCCGAACAGGTGCGCGCGCGCATTCAGGCTGAACATGATGACGAAAAGGCCAAAGTGCTGGCGGCCGGTGGCTTGTTTGTCCTTGCCTCAGAACGTCACGAAAGCCGTCGGATCGACAATCAGCTGCGGGGTCGGTCCGGGCGTCAGGGCGATCCAGGTCGGTCGTCGTTTTTCCTAAGCCTCGAAGATGATTTGATGCGGATCTTCGGATCTGATCGGTTGGATAAGGTATTGAAAACGCTTGGCCTTAAAGACGGGGAAGCTATTGAGCACCCATGGGTCAACAAGTCTTTGGAACGCGCGCAGGCCAAAGTTGAGGGCCGCAATTTCGACATCCGTAAACAGCTTTTGAAGTTCGATGATGTGATGAACGATCAGCGGAAAGTGATCTTCGGTCAGCGCCGCGAGATTATGGAAGCCGCAGAAGTTCACGAAATCACAATGGATATGCGCGATGAAGTGGTTGATGATCTGCTGGACACGCATATGCCTGAAGGTGCCTATGCTGAACAGTGGGATACGGAAGGGCTCTACGCTGCGACGATTGAACAGCTGGGCTTGGACGTGCCAGTCATCGATTGGTGCGAAGAAGATGGTGTGGATGACGAACAAATCCGCGAACGTTTGGTCGAAGCTTCAAACAAGTTGATGGCCGAAAAGAAAGAGGCGTTTGGCGACGAAAACATGTTGGTGTTGGAAAAACAGCTTTTGTTGCAATCCATCGACACCAAATGGCGTGAGCATTTGATAACATTAGAACATTTGCGGTCCGTTGTTGGTTTCCGGTCCTACGCACAGCGTGATCCGCTCAATGAATACAAGAACGAAGCGTTCCAATTATTCGAAACGATGCTGGATAGCCTACGGGCAGATGTAACGCAAAAACTGTCTCAGATCCGACCGATAACTGAAGAAGAACGTGCACAAATGATTGCAGATATGGCTGTGGAACAAGGATTGGTGCAGGCTCCTGCGGATCCGCCCCCCGCCAGTTCGGCGCCAACGGAAAACCCGGAAACCGGTTTTGTGGAAAGCGATCCGGCAACATGGGGTAAACCTGGACGGAATGATCTTTGCCCGTGTGGATCCGGTGCAAAATTCAAGCATTGTCACGGCCGTTTTGCCTAGCTTTCGTTAGCTTATCGCTATCTATTGTTGAATAATTTGACATAAACCCTGAAGGTCTGGGTACAACGGGAGCTGTGCAATCTGAGGGTGTGATGCGCAAAGGATCTTTGGCGATTTGCGTGGTGTTATTGGGCTGCTTCGGTTCAACATGCGCTCTATCGCAAGACGTGACGCTGACGTCCCGCGATGGTGGTGTCGAAGTTAGCGGTGACCTGTTGGGTTTCGATGGTGAATTTTACCGGATCGATTCTGTCTACGGTGAACTAACAGTCGATGGGTCGGGCGTGACATGCGACGGTCCGGGTTGTCCAGATCTTACTGATTTCGTCGCTGAATTGCGCCTTTCAGGAGCCGCCGCAATGGGTGAAGTCATGATGCCAGCGCTGCTAGAGGCGTTTGCGCAGCGCGCCGGGTACGCTGTCGAAAGTCGACGCAGTGGCGACGTCGGTTTTGTGTTCCAATTGTCGGATGCAGTATCAAAGAAGACCGTCGCACGATTTGATTTTGGGGCCAGCAGCACTGACGAGGGGTTTGCGGATTTGTTGGCAAATCAAGCGGACATTGTGCTGTCTATGCGCGAAATTCGGCCAAATGAAAGGGACTTGGCGCGGGACGCCGGCATGGGGGATCTATCGGATGCCAACCGTAGCCGCGTTTTGGCTTTGGATGCCGTGGTTCCTGTTGTGTCTCCTGGAAATCCTGTCCGTAGTATCAAACCCAAAGATCTAGCTTTGGCTTTTGCAGGGCGTGTGACGAATTGGTCCGACCTCGGCGGACCCGATGCCCCAATTGCGCTGCATCTGCCGGATCTCTCAACAGGTTTGGGGCAGTCCGTGGAAGACCGTTTGTTAAAACCTGTCGATTTGGACATGGCGGACAGCGTTGTTTTTCATCGCATTAGTTTGGAGCTAGCCGCAGCGGTATCAAAAGATCCATTCGCTTTAGGGATTGCCAGTTTTGCCGAGACAGGCAATGCGCAGGTTCTGACTTTGGCGGGCGCATGTGGTTTTCACCTAAAAGCGACGCGTCGTACGATCAAAACTGAAGATTACCCCTTAACTTCGCCCATGTTTTTGTACTTGCCTGCGCGCCGTTTACCAAAAATTGGCCAAGAGTTTCTTCGGTTTCTACGCACGCCGTCTGCTCAACTGGTTATTCGTCGCGCAGGATTTGTGGATCAAACGCCAGAAGAGATTGATATTGATGCTCAGGGAAAACGTTTTACCAATGCTATTGCCGCTGCAGGCCCTGAGATACGTCTTGAAGAGTTGCAAAGGTTGGTTGCAACATTGGCGCCACGCCGTCGTTTGACCACGTCATTTCGATTTGAGGCAGGATCTATTCGTTTAGATGCACAATCCAGATCAAATGTGCAGCAATTGGCGCGGGCTCTAGAGCAAGGCAAATATGATTCACGAAGTTTATTATTTGTTGGTTTCAGCGATGGTGATGGCGCTGCTGAACCCAATCGGGATATTGCACTTCGTCGGGCCGAGGCCGTGAAACGCGCTGTGATCACGGCTGCGGAAACGGTGGACTTGGACCGTATTGCACTGGCCGTGGATGCTTTTGGGGAAGCGCTTCCAATGGCGTGCGATGATAGTTCGTGGGGGCGTCAGGCAAATCGTCGGGTTGAGGTTTGGTTAAGATGATCAATCGAAATACGTGTCTATAAAAGACCCTCTGCGCGAAAGCTCACTTCTGAGGATTTCCCTATAATAAGATGGTCGTGCAGCGTAAGCCCTAAGGCTCCGCAAGCAAGATCAATTTGACCGGTCATGTCTATGTCCGACTGCGACGGTGTTGGATCGCCGGACGGATGATTATGTACCAGGATCAAGGACGAGGCATTGAGCTCAAGCGATCTTTTGGCGATCTCGCGCGGGTAAACAGGAACGTGGTCCACTGTGCCCTCGGCCTGTTCTTCGTCAGCAATCAAAATGTTTTTTCGATCCAAATATAGGACACGAAACTGTTCGGTGTCTCGATGTGCCATTGTCGTATGGCAATAATCAAGCAATGCGTCCCAGCTGGATATTGCATGCGTGTTCAGCACTTTAGATCGCGACAATCTTTGCGCAGCGGCCTCAACGATTTTCAGTTCTGTAATAACGGAAGGACCGGCACCTTCCACCTCTTTCAAACGTTCTGATGGGGCTGAAACGACCCGATTAAAGTCGCCAAATTGGTCCAAAAGCGCGCGCGCTAACGGTTTTACATCCTGGCGCGGGATTGCACGAAATAGGATCAGCTCTAGTAACTCGTAGTCAGGCATCGCTTGTGCGCCGCCTTCCAAAAATCGTGACCGC
The DNA here is from genome assembly GCA_045106335.1 of Paracoccaceae bacterium. Taxonomy (GTDB): domain Bacteria; phylum Pseudomonadota; class Alphaproteobacteria; order Rhodobacterales; family Rhodobacteraceae; genus Aliishimia. The sequence continues at coordinate 26,459 of JBGCEM010000024.1, forward strand.
AGCCGTTTGCGGTGATCAGAAACATAGGATGGCAACTTGCCATGTGCTAAGCTTGTGATCGGGGCCTCTTCGAAGCCTGGTTGTGAAAAAAGGTCGGTTTGTTGTCTCATGCGCTGACTGTCGCGCAACTGTGGTTACTTCTGCGTTAATAACCGGAACATCTTGGGGGACATTTCAAACATTTCGTCGCCTTCTTCTTGATGTGACCAAGAAAAGCCAAGTGCTCTGATCATATTTAGCGAAGGCGTGTTGTCGGGATGGGCACCGCAAATCACCTTTTTCACTTTTTGGCGTTCAAAAGCCCAACGCAGTGCAAGATTCATTGCTTCCCGGGCGTATCCTTTGCGTTGATTTTGCCGTGCAATCGTGATTCCAAGCTCAAATTGGGTGCTATCTTCGGACAAAAACCAACCCATATCGCCAACCAGCGTTCCCTCGTTCCGCGCGACAGCTATCTGGGTCCATGAATGCGGTTGCACCAAGGGCGTGACGGTTTTTGAATGCTGCAAGAAAGATCGCGTTCTTTCGGGATTCATTTCGTCCCAGGATTGATATTTTGCAACTTCTGGATCGCGGCGATACGCATCGAAAATGTCAAAGTCACTGGGATCAAGGCGGCGCAGAATCACATGATCTGACGCCGCAATGATCTGAGAGGTACGCATCAGCCCTTCATTGAGTCCCAGAAACTTTTGACCGAGGAAAAAAAGCTTGAACTTTCAGGATTGTTGTTGTTTTTCTCGCTGATTTGGTCGAACTCTTTCAACAATTCCTTTTGCCGGGCGGTCAAATTTACGGGCGTTTCGACCGCCAATTCAATGAACATATCGCCAGAGGCACCCCCGCGTAACGCGGGCATCCCTTTGCTGCGCAGTCGCATTTGACGGCCAGACTGGGAACCAGCCGGGATTTGCACGCGGCCACGCCCGCCATCAATTGTTGGTACTTCAATCGAGCCACCCAGCGCAGCGGAGCTCATCGAAACAGGGACGCGGCAATACAAATTATTGCCGTCACGTTCGAATAGCTCGTGCTGTGTGACTTCCACGAATATGTACAGATCACCTGACGGGCCGCCCCGCATACCTGCTTCGCCTTCGCCCGACAATCTGATGCGTGTGCCAGTTTCCACACCTGGGGGGATGTTCACAGATAAAGAACGGTCTTTTTCGACACGGCCCGCACCGCTGCAGCTTTTGCAGGGGTTCTTGATAATTTGGCCGATGCCGGAACATGTTGGACAGGTTCTTTCGACTGTGAAAAATCCCTGTTGCGCGCGGACTTTACCCATTCCCGAACATGTTGGGCAAGTCGTAGGTTCGGCGCCTCCGTCCGCACCTGTGCCAGAACAACTATCACAGGCAACCGAAGCTGGAACTTGAATGGATTTGGCTAAACCTGAGAACGCATCTTCGAGGGTTATACGCAAATTGTACCGCAGGTCGGATCCGCGTGCAGCCCGATTTCGACCGCCACCGCTGCGTCCACCGCCCATAAAGTCGCCGAACAGGTCGTCAAATACGTCTGAGAATGCAGACCCGAAATCCCCATTTTGGCCAAACGGGCTTTGACCCCGTCCGCCAGCGCTGGCACCTGTGCCACCTTCGAACGCAGCATGACCATAGCGATCATATGCTGCCTTTTTTTCAGCATCCTTAAGAATATCATACGCTTCGTTGGCTTCTTTGAACTGAGCCTCAGCGTTTGGGTTGTCAGAGTTTCGGTCCGGGTGCAGCTCTTTCGCTTTTGTGCGAAATGCCTTTTTTAGCTCATCCGCAGATGCGCCTTTTTTGACACCAAGTACGTCATAATAGTCACGTTTGGACATGGGATATCCCCTTTTTCTGGAACGTCAAAGGGCCAGCCAATGTGACTGGCCCCCGAGAGGTTCCGCAGCGCATTGGCCTTAGCCGCGCTTGTCGTCGTCCAGATCTTCGAATTCGGCATCCAGAATATCGTCATCACCTGGGCCAGCATCGGCAGCCGACGGTTCATCACCGGCTTCGGCTTGCGACGATTTGTAGATCGCTTCACCAAGTTTCATTGCCGCTTCGGTCACGTTTTGAACCCCTGCTTTGATTTTCTCTGCAGGTGTGTCGTCTTTTTCCAGGTCATCCTTCAGCGCAGCGATGGCCAATTCAATGGCTTCAACAGTGCTTGGATCGACTTTATCGCTATGCTCTTCAATCGATTTCTCGGTCGAATGGATCAAGCTTTCCGCCTGGTTACGGGCTTCGACACCTTCGCGGCGTTCTTTGTCCGCTTCGGCGTTGTCTTCGGCATCCTTGACCATCTTGTCGATATCGTCGTCGGACAGACCGCCCGAAGCCTGGATCGTGATTTTCTGTTCTTTGCCAGTGCCTTTGTCGGCTGCACCGACTGACACTATCCCGTTGGCGTCGATGTCAAACGTAACTTCGATTTGGGGCATACCGCGCGGTGCTGGCGGAATTTCCTCTAAGTTGAAGGCGCCCAACATTTTGTTGTCAGCGGCCATTTCGCGCTCACCTTGGAACACCCGGATCGTCACAGCGTTTTGATTGTCTTCGGCTGTTGAGAAAATCTGAGACTTCTTCGTAGGAATTGTCGTGTTGCGATCAATCAAACGCGTGAACACGCCGCCCAGCGTTTCGATCCCCAAGGACAACGGTGTTACGTCCAGTAGAACAACGTCCTTAACGTCGCCTTGAAGAACACCGGCTTGGATCGCCGCACCCATGGCCACAACTTCATCCGGGTTGACGCCTTTGTGGGGCTCTTTTCCGAAGAATTTGGTAACTTCCTCAACGACTTTGGGCATGCGGGTCATCCCGCCAACCAACACCACCTCGTCGATTTCATTCGCGGCGATACCTGCGTCTTTCAAAGCTGCAGCGCAGGGCTTCATCGATGCTTTGATCAGATCGCCAACCAATTGTTCTAACTTTGCACGGGTCAGCTTCATGACCATATGCAGCGGTTGGCCGCCATTTGGATCCATTGAGATAAACGGTTGGTTGATCTCGGTTTGGTTCGCGCTGGATAGCTCGATCTTGGCTTTTTCGGCGGCTTCCTTCAACCGCTGCAAGGCCATTTTGTCCTTGGTCAGATCGACGCCGTTCTCTTTTTTGAACTGATCTGCCAAATAGTTGACGATCCGCATGTCGAAGTCTTCGCCGCCTAGGAACGTGTCCCCGTTGGTGGATTTTACTTCGAACAAGCCATCGTCGATTTCCAGGATCGTTACATCAAATGTACCGCCACCTAGGTCATAGACTGCAATCGTTTGCGTCTGTTCTTTGTCTAAACCGTAGGCCAGCGCTGCAGCTGTGGGTTCATTGATGATGCGCAAAACCTCAAGCCCAGCAATCTTGCCTGCGTCTTTGGTTGCCTGGCGCTGTGCATCGTTGAAATAGGCGGGAACTGTAATGACCGCTTGGGTCACGTCTTCGCCCAGATAGCTTTCCGCAGTCTCTTTCATCTTGCCCAAAATAAAGGCCGAGATCTGCGAAGGAGAATATTTATCATCACGGGCTTCGACCCATGCATCACCATTTCCACCGTTGATCACCGAGAATGGCAGGTTCTTTTTGTCTTTTTCAAGATCGGCGTCGTCAAAGCGACGACCAATAAGGCGCTTAACGCCAAAAACTGTGTTGTCCGGGTTTGTAACGGCTTGGCGTTTGGCAGGTTGACCCACCAGACGCTCATTTTCGGTGAACGCGACGATAGAAGGTGTCGTACGCGCTCCCTCGGCGTTTTCAATAACCCGAGGCTGCGATCCATCCATGATAGCCACGCAGGAATTGGTGGTACCAAGGTCAATACCAATGACTTTTGCCATGTTTTCGATCCCTTTTAATTAGGTAGGCGATGTCGCGAGACGCGAGCCCGTTATGGCGCTTTTGTCCCGATGAGGTGGTCACGGATCGGTTATCGACCCGCAGTTCGGAGGGTATATAGGCAGCGGACATGGCTCCTGCAACACTTTGACCTAAGGTTGTTACGTTAAATTTCTCTGCCGAAGGCAAAAAATCGGAAGGATTTTAAATAATGCCGCTGTTCACAATCCGAGGATTCCATTGGCATCAGGCGTTGCTGAGCCCGGCAGAGCAAACTGATTTGGTCGAAGATGTGCGCCAGATTGTCCGGCAAGCCCCCTTGTTTTCGCCGCATACTCCGTCCGGAAAGCCCATGAAGGTGCGTATGACGTCCGCTGGTACGGTTGGTTGGGTTTCGGATGCGCGGGGTTATCGATATGCGTCGAAGCATCCGTCTGGCGGGTCATGGGCTGATATTCCAGCACGGCTTCTTCAAATTTGGCAAAAAGTGTCAGGTGTTGATCGATTGCCGGACACCTGTCTGGTCAACTTTTATGCAGAAGGTGTGAAGATGGGGCTACATCAAGACAAAGATGAGGCTGATTTCCAATGGCCTGTTGTCTCAATTTCATTAGGGGACGCGGCCTTGTTTCGGATTGGCAATCAAACGCGTGGTGGCAAAACGGAATCGCTTTGGCTGAACAGTGGTGATGTTATGGTGATGGGCGGGGACGCGCGGCTGACCTATCATGGTGTTGATCGGATCAAATTCGGCAGTTCGACCATTTTGCCGAAAGGGGGACGAATCAATGTAACCTTGCGCGTTGCGCAGTAATTATCGTCGTGCGCCCCAGGATATTGACGCGTGACGGCGGGTGTAAAATTCACCCATAAGCCCGATCATCAGCAGCACAAGCGCAACAATCAGCGGGTATTCCCACGAGCTATAGCGTGGATTATAGTTAATAAATGTATATCCGCGCGCCTGATCGATTGCATGAAAAAGTGGGTTCCAATCAAACATTGCTAGCATAAAACTGGGCAGGGTGTTCGCCACAAACATCTTGCCCGAAGCAATCATATTGGCCCTTTGATATACCGTTGAAAATATTCCAACAAAGCCTGGAAACCAGGGTTTTATTGCCAATAATACGACCCCCAAAGCGGCACCTGTGAACCACGCCAGCAAGAGCATTCCGAAGGCTTGAAAAGGTTGATCGATGTCAAAGGGGGTAAATGCGACGTGGTAAATAAAAAGGATTAAAGCCAGAGACAACACTTGGATGTACAGGGAGCCAAATGCAGCCGCAGAAATGGTAATCACCGTATTCATAGGCGCATGCTGCATCATAGGGCTTGAAGGCCCCTCAGCCCCAATGACCGCCCCAAGAGTTTTAGTGTGCGTCAAAAACAGAAAGATCCCGGTCATGATATAGATTAGGAAGTCGCCACGAATGGCCACGGACCGCAGACCCAAGATTGTGAACATCACATAGAACGCCACGACAAAAGTCACCGCCTGTAACATGTTAACGGCGATTGCCATATACGCGTTGTTGTGCGTTTTCCGCACAGAGCGCACGACAGAATGGTAAATCAGCTCACCAATCCGAACCGCGACGCCCAAAGACGTCTGAGGTGTACGCGCAGGTTCAAACTGAAACATCTAAGCTGCCCTTGCAATTCACTACACTTGTTATCACGGAATTCTTGCTGTTCCGTTATTTGTCTACCATAAGCTCAGATAGTTTTTGCATCAACAAAGGTGTTTGCTTTGGATTACGAACGCTTAAGCGACGTCATGCGGTCTTTGGCTTTGGAAGCTGGGGCCGCGATTATGGACGTCTATGCGAAGGATGATTTTGGCGTTGAAACGAAGTCTGACGACAGTCCAGTGACGGCGGCTGACAGAGCTGCGGATAAGATAATCTCGGATGGTTTACGCGCAGCATTTCCGGACGTCATACTGGTGACTGAAGAGCAATCCGACAGTCACACCCAAAGTGGCGATACATTTTTGATCGTAGACCCTTTAGACGGCACCAAAGAGTTCATCCATCGCCGTGGGGATTTTACTGTAAATATTGCGCTTGTTGAAAAGGGTGTTCCGACCCGAGGTGTTGTTTATGCACCTGCAAAAAGCCGGATGTTCTTTACCGACGCGAATGGATCTTCTGTCGAAGAGGACGGTCCCTTTGTCGCTTCGGACACTGGCCAAACGCGACCCTTGCGTGTTGCAAACAGTGACAATGATGAACTGATGATTGTGGCGTCGAAATCGCATCGGGATGCTGCCACGGATCACTATATCAACCGTTATGCTGTGAAAGACATGAAAAGTGCGGGGTCTTCGCTGAAATTCTGCTTGGTCGCGACAGGTGAAGCGGATTTATACCCTCGCCTTGGGCGCACGATGGAGTGGGACACAGCGGCGGGACACGCCGTTTTAACAGGTGCAGGCGGCAAGGTCTTGAATTTTGAAACGCTAGAACCGCTGACCTACGGCAAAAAGGACTATGCGAATCCGTTCTTTATCGCCTGTTCGGACTCTGTCCAGCTGAAACCTGAATGAGTGTTTTAATCGTCATACCAGCGCGATACGCGTCTACACGTTACCCCGGTAAGCCGTTGGTAAATCTGCAAGGCGCGAGTGGGGTAAAAAAATCTCTGATCGAACGCAGTTGGCAGGCTGCCAAATCTGTGCCTGGCATTGATCGTGTTGTGGTTGCGACCGATGATACTCGGATTGAAACGGCGGTTAGAGCGTTCGGCGGGGATGTTGTGATGACATCTGACACCTGGTTGAATGGAACAGAGCGTTGCGCCGAGGTGTCGCAGATTTGCCCCGGGTATGAGATTATCGTGAATTTGCAGGGCGATGCGCCGTTGACGCCGCCATGGTTTGTCGAGGACCTGGTTCAGGCATTGCGCACCGAACCGACGGCGGACGTTGCGACACCGGTGTTGCGATGCAATGGGGCCGCTTTGAATGGCTTCCTACAAGACCGGAAAGCAGGCCGCGTTGGCGGTACAACGGCCGTGTTTGATACCACTGGGCAAGCTTTGTACTTCTCGAAAGAAGTTATTCCTTTTACATCCAAGCACTATGCCGACGCGGATGATACGCCAGTTTTTCATCACGTTGGTGTCTATGCTTATCGGCCTAAGGCCTTGCGCGAATACCCAACTTGGCCGGCAGGACGTCTGGAAACTCTAGAAGGCCTCGAGCAACTTAGGTTTATGGAACATGGGAAGTGTGTTCAATGTGTGGACGTACAGGCGCGTGATCGGCAGTTTTGGGAATTGAATAATCCAGAGGACGTGGTCAGGTTAGAAAAGATGATGATGGAAATGGGGATTGAGTGATCAACGTCACAGTGAGTGAATGCTGTATCGTCTAGCCTTGTGTATAGCGCTTTGAAATGGTGAATAATTGGGCATATGTGCAGGAAAAAGGATGTGTTTCAGAGGGAACGCCAAGTCAACAGAATGGAATTTCTGATACAAATGAGGGACGCGGCGTGGCTTGACTCGCTGCTGACATCCCATAGAAAGTTAACAAAAGGTTAATGCATAGGTGGTGGGTCTACGAGGAAAACTAGTTTTTAGGTGTTCCTTTGAGGTTTGGGGTGAATGTTCGCGTGAAATTCCCGGAAATTTAACTATTTTCGAGTATAGTTTGTGCACAATGGCGAAAGCCGCGTAAGTAGAGATCAAGCCCTCGTTTTAACGGTTGTGAAATTAAGGACGAATAATGCGTAAAAAGGTTACAAAAGCGATTTTCCCTGTGGCGGGTTTGGGCACGCGGTTTTTGCCAGCGACAAAATCTGTGCCAAAAGAAATCATGACTTTGGTGGACCGTCCTTTGATCCAATACGCAATCGACGAAGCACGCGAAGCCGGGATCACAGAATTCATTTTCGTGACGTCTCGCGGGAAAGGTGCGTTAGAGGATTATTTTGATCACTCGCCATCTTTGGAAGAAGAATTACGCAAGAAAGGCAAAACTGAACTTCTGGATATTTTGCAAAATACGAATATGGACAGTGGTGCCATTGCATATATCCGCCAGCACAAAGCGCTGGGGCTAGGGCATGCGGTGTGGTGCGCGCGGCGTCTTATCGCGAATGAGCCCTTCGCAGTTATCCTGCCTGATGATGTGATAGCTGCCGAAAAACCATGTTTGAAGCAAATGGTTGAGGCCTACGAAGAGACTGGCGGAAATATGGTCGCAGCGATGGAAGTTGCACCAAGTAAGACCAGCTCGTACGGTGTATTGGACGTAAAAGAGGACATGGGATCTTTGGTGTCTGTACAGGGTATGGTTGAAAAACCACCTGCTGGTACTGCTCCGTCTAACTTGGCCGTTATTGGCCGTTACATTCTGTCACCAACAGTCTTGAAGAACTTGAATCAGCTGAAAAGTGGTACGGGCGGTGAGATACAGTTGACAGATGCAATCGCTGCTGAGATTGAACAAGACAACGGTGTTTACGGTTATCGGTTCCGTGGTCAGCGGTTTGACTGTGGTTCTAAGTCTGGGTTTTTACAGGCCACAGTTGCCTTCGGCCTCGCACGCGACGATCTGCGTGACGACCTTTTTGGATACTTACAGGACGTTGTTTCGATGGGGCAAGCGGCCGAGTGAGTCGTAAAAACCTGGCAAGATCATGACAAATATTTTGGTTACAGGTGGCGCTGGCTACATAGGTTCGCATGCTTGTAAAGCCTTGAAAGCTGCCGGATTTACGCCGGTGACATTTGACAACTTGGTCACTGGCTGGCGAGATTCGGTTAAGTTCGGGCCTTTTGAACAAGGCGACCTTATGGATCGTCTGCGCTTGGATGAGGTTTTTGATACTCACAAGCCTGTTGCCGTTATGCACTTTGCCGCCCTCAGTCAGGTTGGCGAATCTATGCAAGATCCAGCAAAGTACTGGCGTAACAATGTTCTTGGCAGCTTAAACCTTATAGAAACCGCTGTTGCTTCGGGTGTTAAGAATTTCGTATTTTCGTCGACATGTGCCACCTATGGCGAGCAAGATGGGGTGACGCTGGATGAATCTTGCGCGCAAGACCCGATCAATGCGTATGGTGCCTCAAAACGCGCAATCGAAGATATCCTTCGGGATTTTGAAGCCGCCTTTGGCTTGAAACACGTTATTTTCCGATATTTCAATGTCGCAGGTGCTGATCCGGACGGTGAAGTGGGTGAGTTCCATCAACCGGAAACACATCTTATTCCTATAATGCTACAAGCAATTGACGGACAAAGGGACGCGTTGACTATCTATGGTACCGATTATGATACACCAGACGGTACTTGTATCCGAGATTATGTCCACGTTTGTGATCTGGTCGATGCGCATATCCTTGGGTTAAAGTGGTTGCAGGATGGCAACGTTAGCCGTGTGTTTAATTTAGGTACGGGCGATGGATTTTCTGTCCGGGATGTGATCGCGCAATCAAATCAGGTTACCAATCAAGTGGTTCCCTATTCGGAAGGGCCGCGCAGGCCAGGTGATTGTACAAAATTGGTGTCTGGATCAACCCGGGCGGTGTCCGAGTTAGGATGGTCTCCACAACGATCAAATATGAAGGACATGATCGCAGATGCCTGGAGATGGCACAAAAACGGCCACTACGACTCATAAGGCGCCGATCTGGCTGCGATATCGACGTCGCCTTATTCGAAAAAAGCTGTTGTGGCGCGCGTTTCGCAGTCGACGTGAACTGACCTTGGCCAAGGATCGACGGGACAAGATTGAACCAAATACTATTTTGGCCTTTACGACACTTCGAAATGAAGTCATCCGAATTCCGTTTTTTCTAAATCATTATAGATCTTTAGGTGTTGGTCATTTCTTCATGATCGATAACGGAAGCACTGATGAAAGCGCTGAACTGCTTAGGCGCCAACCTGATGTCACATTGTATCAAACGCAGGCTGGATACCGCGCGTCCAGGTTCGGCGTGGATTGGACAAATTGGTTGCTTCGCCGATTTGGGTCAGGCCGTTGGTGTGTGATTGCAGATGTCGATGAAGCGTTAATTTATCCTGATTGGGATCGGCGCGACCTAAAGGTGCTGACATCATGGTTAGATAGGCACAACCACGCCATGATGGGCGCTATTATGCTGGATATGTATCCTCAAGGCCCGCCTGATCAACAGATATACAGGCCAGGTCAGGATCCATTTTCGATTTTGGATTGGTTTGATGCGCATGGGTATTGGGTACAACGTCAGCCAAAGTTGGACAATTTATGGCTACAGGGTGGAGTCCGCGCGCGGTGTTTTTTTGAGAACACTCCGGAAAAAGCTCCGACTTTGAACAAAATACCACTTATAAATTGGAAGCCCCAATATGCGCTCGTGAATTCTACACATTCGGGGCTGCCCACTCATCTAAACCATGTGTGGAAGACTGGCGTTTCGGGTGCTTTGTTGCACAGCAAATTTTTACCGGGCACTGCAACACGTGCAATCGAGGAAAAGGCGCGAGACGAACATTTTAAGTTTGGAGAAAAATACGCGGATTACTATGATCAGCTCGCTGCAAATCCAGATATGTGGCACCCTGACTCCACGCAATACCAAGGTTGGCGTCAGTTGTTGGCGCTTGGATTGATAAGCCAAGAGGATTGGCTGTAAGTCGGCAACAAAGTGTCAGATTGAAATGTAGTTTACTCGGATTGTTGATAAATCAATCTTAATGGTATCAGATTAACGAAAAGAGTGTGGGTGCCTAAACGACAAAATTTGTAAGGGTCTGAGCAGAAATGAAAAAAATGTCGGTCAGAACGACCGCATTACACGAGGACCGATCATCGGTGTGATCGGTTCATATGGGATGCGTCTTCGGCGCAAGCGTTTGCGGCTTCGTGCCAAGCGCAAGAAATTCGATTTGCGTGCCGTTTCGGATCGCACGGATCAGCTGCGCGATGACGATCTTTTGTTATACTCGACCATCCGAAACGAACATGTCCGTTTACCTTATTTCTTAGATTACTACCGGAATATGGGCATCAATCACTTCCTAATTGTCGATAATGACAGCGACGATGGCGGATTGGAATTTCTGTCTCAGCAACCGGATGTGTCTGTCTGGCATACGAACAAAAGCTATAAACGTTCGCGATTTGGCATGGATTGGCAGAATTATCTGCTTGCGACCTTTGGACACAAACACTGGTGCCTGATGGTCGATCCGGACGAATTCTTCGTGTATCCTTTCTGCGATACACGACCTTTGAGGGGGCTGACTGATTGGCTGGATGCATCTTCCATTAAATCCTTTAGCGCGATGCTGTTGGACATGTATCCGAAGGGGCGGCTGGATGCGAAACCTTACACAGCTGGTCAAGATCCCTTGGAAATCGCGCATTGGTTTGATAGCGGAAATTACACGATCAAACGAAATCCTCAGTATTGGAATCTGTGGATTCAAGGTGGCCCGCGCGCCCGAATGTACTTCTCGGAAAAGCCATCTAAAGCCCCGGCCTTAAACAAAATTCCTTTGGTGAAGTGGGATAGGCGATATGTATATGTGTCGTCGTCGCATTCGCTTTTGCCCCGGGGTCTTAACCTGGCTTATGATGAATGGGGCGGTGAAAAGGCGAGTGGAATTTTGTTGCACGCAAAATTCTTGGATACCTTCGGGGCTAAAGCACAAGAAGAGCTTGAACGGAATGAGCATTTCGGTGCCTCTCGGGAGTATTTGGCATATGTGAACCAAATGGAAAACGACCCTGAGCTGTGGTGCAAATGGTCCGAAAAGTACATCAATTGGCGTCAACTTGAGATCCTGGGCCTAATGTCCAAAGGCAATTGGGCATGAGCGGTACAGTCGGTATTTTGATGTTAGTGCACACAGCGCTAAAGCGCGCTGAACAAGTCGCGCAACATTGGGCCGCTGCGGGGTGTCCGGTCGTAATTCACATCGACAAAAAAGTCGATCCTTCTGTTGGCGCAGCGTTCCGCGACAGCCTGTCTACCAATCCTTTGATTAGTTTTTCCAAGCAATTTCGATGCGAATGGGGCACCTGGGGTATCGTCGCGGCTAGCCAATCTGCAGCCTCTCAATTGCTGTCGGATCATCCAGCAGTTCGTCATGTGTATTTGGCCTCTGGGTCGTGCCTGCCGTTGCGTCCTGTCAGCGAGCTGGTCAATTATTTGGATGGACGTCCGCGCACAGATTTTATTGAAAGTGCGACCACAGCTGACGTGGCTTGGACGGTTGACGGCCTTGAGCAAGAAAGATTCACCTTGCGTTTTCCCTTTGCCTGGAAACGTCATCGCTTGTTGTTTGACAAATATGTTGAACTGCAGCGCAGGTTGCGGATGCGTCGAAAAATCCCCAATAATTTGGTTCCACATATGGGGTCCCAATGGTGGTGTTTGACCCGTAAAACGTTGAACTCAATCCTAACAGACCCGGATCGTCGCTTGTACGATCGGTATTTCAGTCAAGTTTGGATCCCGGACGAAAGCTATTTTCAAACCCTCGCGCGAGAGTTTTCGACGCAGATCGAAAGTCGATCTTTGACCCTTTCCAAATTTGACTTCCAGGGCAAACCGCATATTTTCTACGACGATCATTTGCAACTGTTACGTCGTTCCGATTGTTTTGTGGCCCGTAAAATTTGGCCGCAGGCCGATCGGTTGTACGATACATTTTTGACAACTGACGTGTCTGCCTTGAAGAAAACTGAGCCCAACCCAGGGAAAATTGACCGAATCTTCGCTAAGGCAGTTGATCGACGCGTTCAAGGGCGTCCCGGTCTTTACATGCAAAGCCGCTTTCCCCGTGCGACTCATGAAAGTGGTATGACTGCAGCGCCTTTTTTTGTGTTTGAAGGATTTTCGGAACTCTTTGAAAACTTTGAACCTTGGCTGGCCCGAACGACCGGTGCGCGGGTACATGGGCATTTATTTGATCGGGAATCAGTCCAGTTTTCCGAAGCTCAGACGTCCATCAATGGCGCGCTTTGTAACAGTGTTAGGTCACGCGATTATGCGCCCAAATCCTTTTTGACAAATTTAATCTGGAACACGCGGGGCGAGCGCCAGTGTTTCCAGTTTGGACCAAATTCCAATCAAGCGATTACACCGACGCTTGCGCGGGACATGAATGCCCAGATATCTGTCGTTTCGGGCGCTTGGGCCATCCCTTTGTATCGATCTGATCGCGATTTCTCTAATCTACGCAAAGAGGCGGCGATCTTGCAGCAGATCGAAAGTGAGCATTTAGCTGTATTGCGGTCTGCCAAAACCAAAGCGCGCGTCCGGAGTTGGACGTTAGCTGAGTTTATTGAAGCACCGATGGAGCCTTTGCAAACGATTTTGGACGAGGTAAATCCAGGCAGCACTCATAGACTAAGCGAAGCCCCGCGCATGGTAGATTTGTCTGGCTTTGGGCAGTTTCTGCAAAATTTGAAGAACCAAGGTATGCATCCTTATCTTATGGGGGATTTTCCGATTGAAGCCGCAGATTCGTCAGGTCGGAACGGAGCTCCGCGCAAACCGTATTTGGTGAATTAATGTCAGAAAGATTTGACTACTTCGTCGTGCTGGCGGACATGCGCACTGGGTCTAACTTTCTTGAAACCAATTTGAATGCCATAGACGGGCTGGCCTGTGTAGGTGAGGCATTCAACCCTCATTTTATCGGGTTTCCTAAGACGGACGATATTTTTGGGGTGACTTTAGCAAAGCGCGACGCCGTGCCGATGTCTTTGATTACGGCTTTGACCAACCATCCTGATGCTCTTTGCGGGTTTCGATATTTCCACGATCACGATCCGCGTGTGCTGGACATCGTGCTGACAAACCCACGCTGTGCAAAAATTATCTTAACCCGCAATCCAGCGGACAGTTATGTGTCTAAGAAGATTGCGTCGAAGACAGGCCAGTGGAAGCTGACCAATATGACGTCCCGCAAAGCGGCAAAGATCACTTTTGATCCGCTTGAGTTTACAACACATGTGCAGGATTTACAGTCCTTTCAACAAAGTGTGCTGAACCAGCTACAGCGCAGTGGGCAGACTGCGTTTTACCTGGCTTACGAAGATTTGCAGGATGTGGATGTTCTGAATGGGCTTGCGCTCTTTCTGGGTGTGCCCGGGCGTTTGCGCGATTTAGAAAAGACGTTAAAGGTGCAGAATCCCGGCAGCCTTGCGGATAAGGTCGAGAATTTTGAGGAAATGGAGCTGTCTTTAGCCGGGCTAGATCGGTTCAACCTGACAAGAACGCCAAATTTCGAACCGCGACGCGGACCTGCAGTTCCCAGCTTTGTTGCCCCAGAAACGGCACCTTTGCTATTCATGCCAGTGCCGGGTGGACCGTCTGCGCGGATTGAGGCCTGGTTGGCCGCTTTGGGAGGTACGCAAACGGCTGCATTACTGCGTAATATGAACCGCAAAGACCTAAAGTCTTGGAAACGCAACAATGTCGGGCACCGTAGCTTTACAGTGCTGCGTCATCCTTTAGAGCGTGCGTATCATACATTTTGCAACAAGATCGTCAGCACACAGCTTGATAATTATGCACGTTTGCGGCGCAAGCTGATCCGACAGTACAACGTTTCTTTGCGTGAAGAAGACGCGATGGATCCATGGAGCGCTGCGGATCATCGCAAAGCGTTTGGAGAATTCTTAGTTTTTTTGAAAGGGAACTTGGCGGGTCAGACATCGCTGCGTATTGATGCGCATTGGGCAAGCCAAACTGCGATCTTGCAAGGGTTTGCTGAATTTGCCTTGCCGGATGTCATCATTCGCGAACACGATATGGTGACCCAACTTGTGAAACTGACCCAAAGTGTGGATCTTGATCCAATCCAGATGGTTGCCAATCCAGACCCAAAACCGCCATTTGAACTATCCCAGATCTACGACGCCGACTTAGAAAAGCTCGCCAAAGCGTGCTATCAACGTGATTATATCATGTTCGGGTTTGGTCCTTGGACGCCGCTTTAGGCCGCTTTGACTGACTGTGCTTCGGCTAAGATTGTGTGCAAAGTTGCAGCATTGTGATTGGCGCGTAGCTTTGCACAAATCGAAGGTTCACGCAGGGTACGAGACACCAAAGCAAGTGCTTTCAAATGCTCAACACCAGCATTCTCAGGGGCAAATAAGGCAAAGGCAATATCGACAGGTTCGCGATCAACAGCGTTAAAGTCGATGGGTTTTTCAAGCAAGATAAACACACCTACAACTTTTTCGACGCTCGGCAAACGGGCATGGGGCAGCGCAACGCCGCGCCCCACCCCAGTTGGTCCCAACGCTTCGCGCGCGCGCAGGGCTTCGGACACTTCGCTTGCATCCAAACCATAAGCTGCTGCAGCCAGATCCCCTAAATCCTGAAACAAACGTTTCTTGCTGGAAACCGAACTGGAAACCTTAACGGCTTCAACATTGAGAAGATCTAAAAACTGCATATATCACTACCATTGCGCACGGCTTCGCCGATAAAGTTTCTTAAAGTTTAGGGATCAATCCAACCAATATTCCCGTCATCCCGGCGGTATACCACATTTAATCCGTCTTTGCCTTCTTTTCTAAAGACCAAAACTGGGGCCCCTGCTAACTCCATTTGCATCACTGCCTCACCTACGGATAAAGCTGGAATATTCGTTTCCATCTCTGCAATGATCATAGGCTGCAAAGTTTCGGGCTCCGCCGCGTTACTTTCTGTTTCAGAGGCGAGGATATAGGAGGAAGCGCCGATAAGTTCAACAGGTTCGACGCGGTCCTTGTGATGATCTTTCAGCCGTCGCTTGTAGCGTCGTAACTGCTTTTCCATCTTTTCGGAACACAGGTCAAAAGCTGCATAGATTTCAGTGGCATGGGCCTTGGCTTGCGCGGTTAGACCTGTAGAGAGATGGACCGTTGCTTCGCACACATGTTCATGCCCAGATTTCGAAAACACCACATTCGCATCAGTCGGTCGTTCGGCATATTTTTCAACAACGCTACCCAGTTCGCTTTTTACATGGGTTTGGAGCGCATCGCCTATGTCGATTTGCTTTCCGCTGATTTGATAACGCATGGTATCTCCTTCTAGAAGTGGGCGACCGTATCCGTGTCGCGCAGCATTGGATGCTGGGGATGAAAACAGGACGGGTCATGAAACAGGCGGCTGGCTTTGGTCAGGTCCAAGGGGTTCCGCGCAGGGCGAATATCGGAGGGAAAATCTGAAAACAGCAACAGCGCCATAGTCCTATCAAGCCGCAAAACCACTGCCTGAGTCAACACAAAGGGTGTTAACCTTTTTAAACGTTTGTTCAGCTAATTCTGAAGTTGTCGCCCAGGTAAACCCGCCGAACGTTTTCATTTTGAACGACGTCTTCGGGCGTTCCAGACATCAAAACTTGTCCATCATGCAGGATATAGGCGCGGTCTACGATCCCGAGTGTTTCGCGGACATTGTGATCTGTAATCAAGACACCGATACCGCGATTCTTCAGGTCCGCGACGAGACTGCGAATGTCACCAACTGAGATCGGATCCACACCCGCAAAGGGTTCATCGAGCAGCAAATAGTTCGGGCGGGCTGCCAAACAGCGGGCAATTTCGACACGCCGTCGCTCGCCTCCGGAGAGGGCCAAAGCTGGTGCCCGGCGCAAGTGTTCTATCGAGAACTCGCCCAAAAGCTCTTCCAGCCGTTCGCGACGTTTGTGTCGATTGGATTCGGCAATATCCAGAATCGCCATGATATTATCTTCGACGCTTAAACCCCGAAAAATACTGTTTTCTTGAGGCAGATACCCAATCCCCAGCTGCGCACGGCGGTACATAGGCATAAGCGTTACATTTGTTCCATCGACGATAACAGTGCCGCCTTCTGGTGTCACAAGCCCTGCGATTGTATAGAAGGTTGTGGTCTTGCCGGATCCATTTGGCCCTAAAAGTGCAACGACTTCCCCGCGATCCAATGACATGGACACATCGCGGATCACGACCTTTTTGCGATAGGATTTGCGCAAATGATCGATGCGCAACCCTTGAGTGCCCTGCGTCATCGAAAGTTTCGGGCCTTGGCCCATCTTAATTATTGCTTTTGGGCTGCAAAATACTTTTGACGCGGCCCTGCATCAACGCGGTGCCGTCATCCAGTTGAACGGTCATACGATCAGATGTGATGGCGTTTGGGCCTTGTGTTAAAAGGACATCGCCTGTCATCAGAATGACGCCGTCCCCTAAAGTATAGTCGGCGCGCTCTCCCTCGGCGGCGTCCGGTCCGCTTAGCAAAGTTACACCGCCAGTAGCCTCTATCCGATCGATTTCTGACTGATCTTCATTGTAAATGACCAAAACACTGGGTGCAGCCAGCTGCATCTCGCCTTGAACGACAACTACATTTCCAGTGAATAAAGCCGTACCAACATTTTGATCCACGTCCAGCTGATCCGAGGTCACCTCGACCGGTTGATCTGTATCCTGGGCGCCATTTCCAAAGCCGACTGACGTACCTTGGGCGCTCGCCAGACCGGCAAGATTAAGAAGACAAAAAGTTAATACGAATGCGTAGAGCTTTTTCATTTAGTCACCATGTTTCGGCGTATATAGCAGCTTCACATCACCTGAGAAGCGAATTTGCAGACCAGAGCCCGCATTTTGGCTATTAATCCTCATGGATTGAGCCGTCAGCGTGGTTTTGGGGCCATCAACGCGCACAGGCCCGGGCGAAATCAACGTGGCTTCAGACAGCTGCGACATCATCTGCTGGCTGCGCAAAATATAGCCATCTGTGCTGGTCACGACGACATCCCCGATCAGCGTCGCATTATCAGCAAAAGCGCTGAATTCGGCAGTGTTTGATACCAAATCAACATGCCCGCCTGACTGGAAATCCAGGCGTCCCGTGACGTCAAAGGCCTCATTCGCGCCGTTCAGGCTTGTGATAAGTTGTTCAGCTGTGAACGTGACTTCGTTGCCATTTCCGGACAAGCCAGAAAACACGGGCCGCGTCACACGTTTGTTTTTCACCCGTTCTGCAACTTCTTGCGCGGCAAATGGAATGGTTTTGCCAGGTTCGACGCGTGAAGACACCAGAAACAGCGTTGACAGGATGCCCAGCGCAATCAGGGGCAAAGCGATCCGCAAGACAAAAATTAGCCGAGAATAGGGGTCCGCTTCCATGCGCGCTTATCCCAATCCAACGCGCAAACAATCATGAATATGCAAGAACCCCGTTGGTTTGGAATTGTCCGTCACAAACAGACAGGTAATTTTATGAGTGTTCATGACATTAACCGCTTCTTCCGCCAGTGCACCGGGACCGATCGTCGTTGGGTTATGGGTCATAACGTCTTGCGCAGTTAGGTCTAAAAGGCCGTCCATATGCCGCCGTAAATCCCCATCCGTTATGATACCAACTAAAGCCCGATTCGAAGCTTGCACGCCAACAACACCAAAACCCTTTTGGCTGATTTCCAACAACGCGTCCGACATCGGCGTGTCGGGGGGCACAAGGGGCAAGGCCACATCCCGGTGCATCAAGTCCTGAACGCGGCTCAGCTGCGCGCCCAGTTTGCCACCGGGATGAAAGTCGCGGAAATGTTCGGCGGTGAAGCTGCGGTGTTCCATTAAGGCGATCGCCAGTGCGTCGCCCAAAGCTAAGGTCATTGTTGTGGAGGATGTTGGTACGACACCGGTGCCGCAGGCTTCTGGTTCACGGGGCAGCATCAGGACAATGTCAGATTGCGTGGCCAAAGCGCTGGATTTGCGGCTGCTCATCCCGATCAAAGGGATCCCAAAGCGACGACTATAAGCGATCAGATTGGCCAATTCGGGCGCCTCGCCAGAATTCGAAATGGCTACAACACAATCGTCTTTGGTGATCATGCCCAGATCACCATGGCTTGCTTCAGCGGGATGCACGAATTGCGAAGGGGTGCCTGTGCTAGCCAAGGTAGCGGCGATCTTGCGCGCGATATGACCGGATTTCCCAATCCCCGTCACGATTACGCGACCGCGTGTGCCGATGATCTGCTGCACGGCCTGATCAAAGCCATCATCCAACTGCGCGGCCAGTTTGTTTAACGCAACAGCTTCGGCGTCAATGACGCGGCGCGCAGTGTCCTGATAGCGGCTCATGAATGGGCAAAAATATCCGTATCAGGCCACCCAGCCAGATCCAGTTTGGCGCGTGTCGGCAGGAAATCAAAACAAGCTTGCGCCAATTCCGCGCGCCCTTCACGTTCCAACCGAATGTTCAGCTCTTCGCGCAAACGGTGCAAGTACAGCACGTCGGACGCCGCGTAACTCAACTGCGCCTCGCTAAGCGTGTCCGTTCCCCAATCGCTGGATTGTTGCTGTTTGGAAATATCCACATCCAGCAACTCATGCAGTAGGTTTTTCAAACCGTGGCGGTCTGTATAGGTGCGGATCAAGCGGCTTGCGATTTTGGTGCAATAGACGGGTGCCGTGAGCGCGCCGAAGGCATTGTACATCGCAGCAATATCAAAGCGTCCGAAATGGAACATCTTCAGTACATCGGGATTTTCCAGCAGGGTGCACAGATTTGGTGCTTCGGTTTGACCCAATTCGATCTGCACCATATGCGCGTGCCCATCGCCGCCGGACAGTTGCACAACACACAGCCTGTCGCGATGCGGGTTTAATCCCATAGTTTCACAGTCAATGGCCACACTTGGCCCCAGGTCGAGCCCATCGGGCAAGTCGCGTTTGTAAAGATGATTTGTCATGAACGTCCTATATCCTTGCTGGGGCCAATGGGGAAGGCTCCGTTCAGGGGGAATAACATCACTCAGGCTTCAATTCGTTTAATTTTGGGCGGGGCAGGCGCTGTAAAAGCGTATTAACTTCGTGGCGGCATTGATGGCCAGGCCAATTGTGTCCGGTTAAAGCGGGCGGCAGATAGGGATGACGCAGCACAAGCCGACGCCAATAATGCACGCCAAGCGCACGGATCACGGCTGTTTGATGCGGATCGGGTTGCGGGCAGTCGGATAAGGTCAAATTCACACGACTAAGCGCCGTTGCAAGCTGTGAAAATTCCATCGTGATGTCGGCCGAAATCACCTGCGTGCTTAGCCACTCAGGCGCATCTGTGCCCTGCAAAGTTACGCAAGGCGGGATTGGTTCAATGCCATTGGCGGCGATAAAGAGGCGGGGCATCACTTGCACGGCACCGGCGCTTTCAAGCCTGTGTCGAAGGTCGCTATCGCTGTTGGGGGTCAAAATCATGACCCAATCCTGCGGCATATCCTCTAGCGGGCTATAGATCAGGTCATACACAGACTTCGTCAATTGACGGCCATAGCTGGTCAAGGAATGCAGCGAGGTGCGCCCGGACTTTGCGGATTGGATCCAATTATCTTTGCGCAGACGATGCAGCGCGACGCGGACGGCCTCGGGCTTTAGACCCATACTATCGGTTAAATGCGTCAGAACAGGCCCGCCAATGCAATCGCCCTCATCGGGTGTCAGATCGCCAAACACAGTCACTAATAGGGACCAAACGCGTGGTGTGTCCAAATTGGTAAAAGCGCTGAGCGCGGGATGCGGGGCGGGGCTAGTAGGCATTCATGGTCAACAATTCATATTCGGCCACACGCTCATCATCTTGATTGGTTAGGCTCACATGCCAGCGGACCTCTCCATACTCTTCATTGCGCGGCGTTTTGGCTTTGACAGTCAGATCCACTTGGATTGCATCCCCGGGCGATACTGGCTTCATGAATCGCAGATTGTCCAAACCAGTATTTGCCAGAACAGGGCCAGGATCGGGTTGCACGAACAGACCCGCTGCAAAACTCAGCAGCAAATACCCATGTGCGACGCGGCCCGGAAAGAACGGATTGGCGCGTGCGGCGTCCTCATCCATGTGGGCATAAAACGTGTCACCTGTGAAATGCGCGAATGTCTCGATATCTTGCAACGTCACGGTGCGTTGATCAGTGTGCAAAGTGTCGCCAATGGTGACGTCGTGAAAGCTGCGGGTGAACGGGTGTGGCTTATTAGGCTCAGTTGTCGCGCCTGGCGTCCAAGTGTTTGTGATCTTGGACAAGATATCGGGGCTGCCTTGAATGGCTGTACGTTGCATGAAATGCATGACCCCGCGCACACCGCCCAGTTCTTCGCCGCCACCCGCGCGCCCCGGCCCGCCATGCACCATATGTGGCAGCGGTGATCCATGCCCTGTCGCCTCGGCCATTGAGGCGCGGTTGTTGAAATAGAGACGCCCGTGGAACGCTGCTGCGCCCACGGTGATCTCGCGCGCTACATCTGCGTCATTCGTGATAACTGAGGCAACCAAACTGCCCTGGCCTTTATTCACCAACTCAATCGCATGGGGCACATCGCGGTAGCCCATCACTGTGGACACAGGGCCGAACGCTTCGGTGTCATGAACGCGCTGGGCTGCATCTGGGTTTTCGCAGTGAAACAGCATCGGCGGCAGGAACGCGCCTTGGGCCATACCATCGCCCGTCGGTTCAAAGGCGTCAAAATCCCCAAGAACACGTGTGGCCTCAGTTCCGATCTGGGCGGCCTTGTCGAGCACATCGCGTTTTTGGGCCTGTGACACCAAAGCGCCCATGTCGGTTTCTGGGGCGCGGGGATCCCCAATTCGGATCTGTTCCAGCTTCGCCTTCAAGCCATCCAAAACAGGCTCTAACAATGGGTCAGGGACGAAAATGCGTCGGATTGCTGTACATTTCTGTCCGGCTTTGGCTGTCATTTCCTGACCGACCTCTTTGAGGAACAGATCGAATTCCGGCGTGCCCGGCGCGGCATCTGGACCTAGGATCGAGGCATTCAAACTATCCTGCTCAGCCGTAAACCGGACCGAATTGGCCAATATATTCTGATGCCCGCGCAGCTTTAGCGCCGTATCGGCAGAGCCGGTAAACGTCACGACATCTTGGCAGCTTACATGGTCCAAAATGTCGCCGATCCCACCCGTGATGAGCTGCAGCGCGCCTTCTGGCAGCAACCCGCTATCCAGCATGATCCGCACGCAGGCTTCGGTCACATAGCACGTGGTCGTGGCCGGTTTTACAATCGCAGGCATCCCTGCCAACCACGTGGGGGCCAGTTTTTCTAGCATGCCCCAAACTGGGAAGTTGAACGCATTAATATGCATCGCGCAGCCCTGCAAGGGCGCGCAAATATGGCGCCCCAAGAACTGCCCATCGCGGCTCAATTGCTCGGGCGGGCCATCGATATAGACATGGCCATCTGGCATCTCGCGCCGCCCTTTTGAGGCAAAAACCAGCATCGTTCCGATCCCGCCATCGATGTCGATCTTATGATCGCGCAGCGTCGCGCCGGTGTCATAGCTGAGCTCGTACAAAGCTTGGCGATGTTCACGCAAATGAAGCGCCAGCGCCTTGAGCATCCGCGCACGGTCA
This sequence comes from Paracoccaceae bacterium, assembly GCA_045106335.1. GTDB lineage: Bacteria > Pseudomonadota > Alphaproteobacteria > Rhodobacterales > Rhodobacteraceae > Aliishimia. Next base: position 48,638 of record JBGCEM010000024.1, read on the forward strand.
TGGAATGTCATTTTGCGCAAAGCAGGCCCGCCCACCGTCGCGCCCCAGCCCAACATATCCGCAAAGGGTAAGGCGTCGTTCCCGGCCTCGGCAATTGGTTGGCCGGTCAGCGCACTGGCAATGCTGCGCGCACCGGGGCCCGGGTCAAACCAAGTGCCCGTCGCAAAGCTTTGAACCGGACGAATTGTAGTGTCTTTGGGCATTGGAAACTCCGGTTTATATGGCTCTAATATGTGGCTTTAGTGTTGATCGTAGTCCAGTATGATCTTGTCGGACAGGGCGTAGCATTGGCAGGTTAGCACGAAGCCCGCGCGTACTTCATAATCTTCCAGTGCGTGGTTTGTGACCATTTCGGCCTCGCCCTCAAGCACCTTGGCTTTGCAGGTCGAACACACTCCAGCACGGCAGGCATAGGGCGCATCCAAGCTGTTATTCAGCGCGCCTTGCAGAACATTTTCTTCGCGCGGCAGGGTGAATTGATGCGCGGTTCCGTCCATAATGACAGTCGTATCGACGCCAACGGATCCGGCGGCCTCTGCACGCTTTTGCACCGCCAACCGCCCTTGCTGAGACGCGCCGAACAACTCGAATTTGATCTGCTGATCACTCAGGCCATGTGTTTTCAGGGCGCCAGAAATCGCCAGCATCATCGGTTCGGGTCCGCAAATAAACGCCACATCGACGGTGGTCACACCGACCCAATGTTCAAAAAGGGCGGCGCATTTGTCGGCATCGACGCGCCCGGAAAACAGATCAATATCCTGATCGCCACTTTCCAGCACATGCAGTACCGTCAAGCGCTGCATATAGCGGTTCTTTAGATCGTCGAGCTCTTCACGGAACATGATCGTGGCGGGCGCGCGGTTGGCATAGACCAGCGTGATCTGGCTGTCGGGTTCTTGCGACAGAACTGTCTTCGCAATCGACAAGATCGGTGTGATCCCAGACCCACCTGCAAAACACAGGTAGGTTTTGGCTTTGTTAGGCTCAATTTCCGTATGAAACGTGCCCATGGGCGGCATGGCATGCAGCGTATCGCCAATGGTCAGATCCGTGTTGGCCCAGCTTGAAAACGCACCGCCATCGACACGTTTGATCCCGACTTGCAGCAGATCGTCATCAGGGCTGGAACAGATCGAGTAATTCCGGCGCAGCTCAGTGCCGTCGAAATCCTGGCTGAAGGTCAGATATTGGCCTTGAGTGAACGCAAAAAGCGCTGGATCTTCGGGGCGCAGGGATACGATTACCGCATCGCGGATCGTTTTGCGGATATCAACAACTGTGAGGGGGTGAAACTGGGCCATCAGATGCACTTAAAATAGTCAAAGGGTTCTAGGCAGCTCTGGCAACGCCATTGCGCTTTGCAAGGGGTAGAGCCGAACTGGCTGATTTTTTCCACATTTTGCGAGGCACAATGCGGGCAGGCGCCCGGACCTCCGGCCGGTTGTGGCGGGGCGATCCCGTAGGCACGCAAATTCGCGCGGCCCTTGTCCGACAGCCAATCCGTGGTCCAAGGCGGGGCGATCTGACGTTTCAAGCGTAGGTGTTCGATGCCCTTTGCACGCAGCGCAGTTTCGATGTCCATGTTGATCACCGACGTCGCGGGGCAGCCGGAATAGGTGGGCGTTACGGTGACCTCTAACGTATTCTCAACCCATTCGACATTTCGGATCACGCCCAAATCCATAAGTGAAATCACCGGAATTTCGGGGTCAGGAACGTCATCCAGCCAAGCGCGAATAGCGTCGAGCGATGGTTTGTCCTCTACCATGATGCCCCCGGATAGGCCCGCTGCAACCACTGCATTGTCGCCAGCATATGCCCCAGATGTTCGGAATGGCGTTTGCCAGTTTTCCCACCTTGATGGGCGAAATCACTGTCAGGGCGGGTCAAGGTAGCTTCATCCAAAACCTGGGTGAGTGTGACGTCAAAATCGGTGCGAATTTTGTCGGTATCTGGTGCAATGCCAGGAAGCGCTGCATCCAGTTGATCGGGCGCATAGCTTTCCCCCACAAAGGGCCACAGCTTGTTCAGAGCCGCTTGCATGCGCGCGTGGCTTTCCTCGGTGCCGTCCCCCAAGGCGATGACAACATCGCTGGAGCGTTCCAAATGATAGGTGACTTCCTTTAAGGACTTCTGCGCGATTGCGGCAATTTCGTCGTCTTGGACGCCCGTCAACGCGGTCAAATAGGGCTTATGCCAAGCATCAAACAGGAACTGACGCATCATCGTTTGACCGAAATCCCCGTTGGGTTGTTCGACCAGCAACAGGTTCCGAAAATCCCAGACATCACGCAAAAAGGCCAGATCATCCGCACTGCGTCCCGCATCTTCGCGTTCCGCCGCAAGCCCCAACCACAGCTGTGTCTGACCAATCAAATCAAGCGCAACATTCGCCAGCGCGATGTCCTCTTCCAGCACAGGCGCATGGCCGCACCATTCAGACACGCGATGGCCCAAAACCAAGGCATTGTCGCCCAACCGCATTAGAAATTCGACAGTTGGGTCCATTACATTTTGCCCGCTTCTTCGGGAATGTCGAAAAAGGTGGGGTGGCGATAAATTTTACTGTCGGCGGGATCATACAGCGCTTCTTTATCCGAGGGATCGGCGGCAGTGATCTGCGACGAGGGCACAACCCAAATGCTTAGCCCCTCTTTGCGCCGCGTGTAGACATCACGCGCGTTCTTCACGGCCATCTCGGCATCTGGTGCGTGCAGGCTGCCCACATGGCGATGCGACATGCCGTGCTGACCACGGATAAAAACTTCCCAAAGGGGCCAATCATTGGACATGCGAAGTCTCCTGGTCTATTCGGCTGCGATCTTGCGGGCGCGTTTCTTATCGGCATGGGCCATCATCGCTTCACGTACCCAAGCGCCATCATCCCAAGCCTTGTTGCGGGCCTCAAGCCGTTCCGCCGAGCACGGCCCATTGCCCTTCAGCACATCGAAAAACTCAGACCAATCAGGGTCTGTATAGTCGTAATGCCCAGTTTCATCGTTCCATTTCAGGTTCTCGTCCGGGACTGTCAGACCCAAATATTCCGCCTGCGGCACCACGTCGTCGACGAATTTCTGACGCAGCTCATCATTGGAATTCATCTTGATTTTCCAAGCCATAGATTGACCGGAATGCACGCTTTCCCCGTCAGAGGGACCGAACATCATTAAGGACGGAAACCACATCCGATCCAGGGCGTTTTGGGCCATCGCCTTTTGCGCAGGGGTGCCCGCACACAGCTTCATCATGATGTCGTAGCCTTGGCGCTGGTGGAACGATTCTTCTTTGCAGATCCGCACCATCGCGCGGGCATAGGGCCCGTAAGAGGTCCGCTGCAACGGCACTTGGTTCAGGATCGCGGCTTGATCAACCAGCCAGCCGACCGCGCCCATATCCGCCCAAGTTAGGGTCGGATAGCTGAAGATGGATGAGTATTTCATGCGCCCGTCCAGCAATTGCCGGGTCAGGTCATCGCGGGTCACACCCAAGGTCTCGGCAGCGCAATACAGGTACAGCCCATGCCCGGCCTCGTCTTGCACTTTGGCCAGTAGAATCGCTTTGCGTTCCAAAGTGGGCGCACGGGTGATCCAATTGCCCTCAGGCAGTTGGCCGACGATTTCCGAATGCGCGTGTTGACCTATCTGACGGACCAGGGTCTTGCGATATCCGTCTGGCATCCAGTCCTTCGGCTCGATCTTTTCACCGGCATCAATACGGTCCTGAAACCGCTGTGCTTCGGCGCTGGTATCGGCGTTTTCGGATTTCACCATCTGTGCATACATCGTTCAAACCCTTTCTAAAATCATCGCAACACCTTGGCCCACGCCCACACACATCGTGCATAGGGCATATCGTCCACCGTTGCGTTTTAATTGATAGGCGGCGGTCATCACCAACCGCGCGCCAGACATGCCCAGCGGATGCCCCAACGCGATCGCACCGCCTTGTGCGTTGACGCGTGGATCCTCATCCCCCACGCCCAGTTCGCGCAGTGTGGCCAGACCTTGCGCGGCGAAGGCTTCATTAAGCTCGATCACATCCATCTGCTCGATGCTCAGGCCGGCGTGATCCAACACTTTGCGACAGGCTGGCACGGGGCCAATGCCCATCACACGCGGGGCAACGCCCGCCGCTTTCATCGCCACAACGCGCGCCATTGGGGTCAGAGAATTCGCTTTCATAGCTGCTTCAGAAGCCAGTAAAATCGCGGCAGCGCCATCGTTCACACCAGATGCGTTTCCAGCAGTGACAGTCAGATCCGCACCGTTAATACCGCGCAGTTTGCCAAGTTTTTCTGCCGAGCTCCCGGGGCGGGGGTGTTCATCATCGGTAATAACAATTTCATTACCCTTGCGCTGCGGGATCGTGACGGGGGCGATTTCCTCGGTAAACACACCCGCGTCCTGCGCCGCTGTCCACCGCGCCTGCGAGCGCGCGGCAAAGGCATCCTGGTCCGCGCGATTGACGGACCAATCTGCTGCAACATTGTCCGCTGTTTGGGGCATCGAATCGATCCCAAATTCGGCCTTCATCGCAGGGTTTACAAAGCGCCAGCCGATGGTCGTGTCGTAGACGGTGTTGGTGCGGGAAAAAGCAGTGTCGGCCTTTGGCATCACGAAAGGTGCGCGCGACATGCTTTCAATGCCACCCGCAATCACTAGGTCCAGATCACCGGACTTGATCCCCCTTGCAGCCATCCCGACGGCGTCCATTCCCGAGGCACAAAGGCGATTAACTGTAATACCCGGCACGGTATCGGGCAATCCCGCCAACAGAGTTGCCATCCGCGCCACATTTCGGTTGTCCTCGCCCGCTTGGTTGGCACAGCCCAAAATCACGTCATCCACCAAAGCCCAATCCACGTCAGGATTGCGTTGCATCAAAGCGCGTAACGGAGCAGCGGCCAGGTCATCCGCGCGCACAGAACTGAGTGCGCCGCCATAGCGACCAATCGGCGTACGTTGTGCATCACAAATAAAAGCGCTCATCAAAGACTCCCTCTTTGCGGCTTAAGGTACCACAGATTACACATTTCACGCAACAATTGCGTTACGAAAATTCAGATTGGTTCGAAAAAGCGTAACGCAACATTCGATTTTCACCACCTTGACTTGGATCACAAAATTCTCGCAAGCTCGCGCTATGGCAACAACTCATATCTTCAGACACGCCCGACGAATGCAAGAAATTGCAGTGCTGTACTGTGCGCGCTCGCTCTGAGGGCAGTGATAAATGCCGTTACCGCTGCACCCTTGGTGCTGTGGGTCATCAAGATGTTCGTTCAGCGGACACATTAGGGAGCCGACTATGAAATTTTTAAAACTTGCTGCAACCACTGCAGCCATTGGATTTGCAAGCACAGCCAGCTTTGCACAGACCGAGATCACCTTTTGGCATGCAATGGGCGGTCAATTGGGCGAAACAGTCAACGCAATGGCTGAACAGTTCAACGCCTCACAAAGCGACTACAAAATTACACCCGCCTATAAAGGCACGTATGAAGAAACTTTGACCGCGGGCATCGCTGCTTTCCGTGCGGGCGAGCATCCCAATATCATGCAGGTGTTTGATGCCGGGGCAGCAACAGTTATCGGGGCCAAAGGGGCCACGATCCCTGTGGCGGACCTGATGTCCAACAATGGCATTAACTTTGATATCAACGATTACATCGCAGGTGTGCGCTACTTCTACGCCGATAGCGATGGCAAAATGATCGGCATGCCGTTCAATTCGTCCACGCCGATCATGTATTACAACACAGACGCGCTGGAAAAAGCCGGTGTGACGGCCCCCAAAACCTGGGAAGAGTTCGCTTCGACCACGGCGCCTGCCCTCAAAGCCGCCGGATACATCCCGCTGAGCCAATCGCACTTGCCTTGGATTTTCACCGAGAACTTCTTTTCCCGGCACAACCTGCAATTTGCGACCAATAACAACGGCTATGACGGCGTCGACACCAAAATCCTGATCAACCACCCCGCGATCAAAGCGCATTTCACGGCATTGGCCGAATGGAAAGAAGCGGGCATGTTCGAATGGTACGGCACCGGTTGGGGTGACAACGCAACGCCGTTCGAGAATGGTGAAGTGGCGATGTGGCTTGGGTCTTCGGGCTCTTTTGGCGGTCTATTGAAACAAGATCTGGGCTTTGAGTTTTCCGCGACGCAACTGCCCTATTGGGAAGGCGTGACAGCAGAGCCTAAGCAAACCTTTATCGGTGGCGCGGCGCTGTTCGCGATGTCCGGAAAATCCGATGCAGAAAACAAAGCGACAGCTGACTTTTTCCGCTTTCTGACCGACAGCCAAACCCAGTATTTCTGGCATAAAGAAACCGGTTATGTTCCGATTACAGAAGCAGCCTATGACACAGCTAAGCAAGACGGTCACTATGACCGGTTCCCAGCGGCTGAAATTGGGATCACGCAGCTGTCTTTGCCCGCAGGTGAGTTCACCAAAGGCTATCGCATGGGCTTTTACGTCCAAATCCGTGACATCATGAACCGCGAATACGGTCGGATCCTGACGGGTGAAACGGACGTGGAAAGCGCGTTCAAGGCGATTGAAGAAGAAGCCAATGCGCTTTTGGCTCGGTTTGCCAAAACACAAGGCTAAACAACCAAGCTGAAATTTAGGATGGCTGCGCGCCTGCGTGGCCATCTGACCTTTGGGTGGGGACCTTTCCATGAAACGCGCAGGCTTTACCAATATCTGGTTGCCGGTGGCATTGCTGCTACCTCAACTCTCTATTATTGCGATCTTTTTCTATTGGCCTGCGGGCTATGCCATTCAGTCGTCGTTCTTCTTACAGGACCCGTTTGGGTTCGGGTCGACCTATGTTGGCAGCGATAATTACACCGATCTTCTGGGCTCAAATGAGTACCGCAAAGTCGCGTGGTTTACGTTGGTTTACACGGCACTTGTCACCTTCTTTTCACTGGCAATCGCGCTTTTATTGGCGGTCAAGGCCGATAAAGTGCTGCGCGGAGCCAAGACCTATCGCACTTTGTTGATGTGGGTTTATGCGGTGGCGCCCCCGGTTGCGGGCTTCATCGGGATCTTGATGTTTGACCAATCCACGGGGCCGCTGACAAAGTTTGCGCAATCTCTGGGGTGGGATTTCAAACTGGGCGTGAACTACAATGACACCGCCACGGCAATGGTTGTTGTCGCTGTCTGGAAACAGGTGCCGGTTAACTTCATCTTCTTCCTGTCAGGGCTGCAATCCATTCCCAAAGCAGTGCGCGAGGCGGCTTTGATCGACAACCGATCCGCTATTAGCCGCTTCTGGGATATCACCTTTCCCCTGTTGGCCCCCACGGCGTTTTTCTTGTTGATTATTAACATTACCTATTCGCTGTTTGACACGTTTGGGGTCATCGACACGCTGGTTAAGGGCGAGCCAGGGAACAACCCCATGACCTTGGTTTACAAAGTCTACGTGGATGGGTTCCGCGGTAATGATCTGGGTGGGTCGTCCGCGCAATCTGTGATTCTCATGGTGCTGGTTCTGGCACTGACAGTCTTTCAATTCCGGCTGATTGAACGCCGGATTCACTATACATAAGGGGCGAAAGACATGACTGATGTACTAACGACAGATCGTTTGGCACCCCCTCCAAAGCGTCGCAAACCGATTAAGTGGAGCGTCGTTGGCGACCATGCTGTGCTGATCCTGGGCTCGCTGTTCATGACATTGCCGCTGATCATGTTGATCCTGGCGACAACAATCACGGATGCAGATTTGGCCAAAGAAGGGCTGCAGCTGAAGTGGGATGATCAATTCGACGATAACCTGCGCAAAGCGTTGATCGATCCCAAAGGCTTCACCGGTGAGCAAACCGGGATGGTGATGCTTAAGAACTCGTTCATCCTTGGCATCGGCTTTGCGGTTGGAAAGATTGTGGTGGGGATGATGGCGGCCTATGCCATTGTCTATTTCCGCATGCGCTTTGCGACCTTTGCGTTTTGGCTTATCTTTACCACCTTGCTGCTGCCGCTTGAGGTGCGGATTTTGCCGTCCTATGAGGTGATCCAATCCATGGGATTGATTAACACCTATACCGGGTTGATCGTGCCGTTGATTGCGTCTGCCACGGCGACATTTTTCTTCCGACAATTCTTTCGATCTGTACCCGAAGAGCTGGTCGAGGCTGCCCGAATTGACGGGGCCGGGCCGGTGAAATTCTTTGTCGATATTCTTGTGCCACTTAGCAAAACGATGATCGCGGCGATGTTCATCATCATGTTTGTGTTCGGCTGGAACCAATATCTGTGGCCGACGATGATCACCACCGAAGAATCGATGTTCACATTGGTGCGCGGGATCAAACAGATCACGCAAGTGCTGCAAGGCGCGACCTTGCCGGAATTTGGCCGGGCCAACATGTTGGCAGTCATAGCGCTTATTCCACCAGTCCTTGTGGTGATTTTCTTCCAAAGCTGGTTCGTCAAGGGCCTAACGGAATCCGATAAGTAGGGAATACGATACATGGCGAAAGTCACATTAAGCGGGATCCGCAAGGTCTATCCAAATGGGTTTGAGGCGGTGTCACCTTGCAGTTTCGACATTCCGGATGGGGAATTTGTCGTTTTGGTTGGACCTTCGGGTTGCGGGAAATCGACGCTGCTGCGCATGATTGCGGGGCTCGAAGAAATCTCGGCCGGGGATCTGTCCATCGGGCCGAACGTTGTAAATGACATGGATCCGGCGGACCGTAACATCGCGATGGTGTTCCAAAACTACGCGCTTTACCCGCATATGACTGTGGCAAAAAACATGGGCTACGGGCTGAAAAATCGCGGTGCGAGCAAGGCAGAGATTGCCCAAAAGGTCGAAGATGCCGCCAAAATGCTGAACCTGAGCGAATATTTGGACAGTCGTCCCAGCCAACTGTCGGGCGGGCAACGACAACGTGTGGCCATGGGGCGCGCGATAGTACGACAACCTGAACTGTTTCTGTTTGATGAACCGCTGTCCAATTTGGATGCCAAGCTGCGCAACCAAATGCGGATTGAAATCAAAGCCTTGCAGCGCCGCTTGGGGACAACGGCCGTTTATGTGACCCATGATCAGGTCGAAGCGATGACCATGGCGGACCGGATTATTGTGCTGAACCAAGGTCGGATTGAACAGATCGGCACCCCGGCTGAGGTCTATCAAAACCCCGCCTCGACCTTTGTGGCCAGTTTTATTGGTGCCCCTCCGATGAATTTGATCAACGTCATGGCCGAGGGTGGACAGATCGCTTTGGGATCCGGTGTGACCCTTCCGGTCACTGTGCCGGATCATGTGACAGGACCGGTTCTGTTTGGTGTGCGTCCCGAAGATGCGGTGCCTGGCCAAGGAGACATTCAATTTGAGATCGAACTGATCGAAGAGCTAGGCGCGCAACGTCTGTTGCATGGGCATCTGGGCGGGCAGCCATTTTCCATCAGCGTGAATAAAGACGACCCAGCAGTGACAGGTTCGGTGCCAATTGCGTTCAAGCCCGGTGCCATTCACTATTACAACGAAAAAACCGGGCGGCGTTTGTGACCCAACAGGTCTTGCGTTTACCCAGTGTTAGCACGGGGCAACGGGACCGAATTTTGAAGGCACCGCGGACAATAGCCGCCCATACCGCGCTGATGGACGATGTGCTGGCGATGAACGCGCTTGAGGCCGGGCGTGGATCTCAGAAGGGTCCTTTGCCCAATACTTTCACGGTAGCAGCGTGGAATGTAGAACGCTGCTTGTTCCCCGAAGCCAGTGCCGTGCATCTGCAGCCCTTCGCCCCATCCCTTGTTTTGTTGTCAGAAATGGACAGCGGCATGGCGCGCACAGCCCAACGCAATACAACGGCAGACATGGCCGCCGCGCTGGGAATGCACTATGCGTATGGTGTTGAGTTTTACGAAATGGATCTGGGCGGCGAAACCGAGCGGGCTTATTGTCAGGACGACTTCAACGCCGAGGGCTGGCACGGAAACGCAATTCTGTCCGCAGCGCCGTTTGAGGATCTGCGCCTGATCCGGTTGGATCAACACGGGCATTGGTTTTGTAGCGACGCGGTGGATCCCGGGCAGCCTCGGATCGGCGGGCGCATGGCTGTGGCGGGGATCATTGCGACGGATGCGGGGCCTATTTGTGCCGTGTCGACCCACCTGGAAAGCAATGCAGGGGCGGCGCATCGTCACGCAGAATTTAGTCACTTGCTGAGCGCTATCGAAGATTTCGCCCCGGATATGCCCGTGATTATTGGCGGGGATCTCAACACCGGCAATCACATCCCCCCGAACTTTGATTGGCGCGATGAGACGCTTTTTCAATTGGCCAAAGATCGGGGATATCATTGGGACCTGACGGCGCCTGGGACCACAACGCGGCCCAGTTTGATCACGCCGCACCCGACCCGTGTGATGAAGCTAGATTGGTTTTGTGCGCGCGGGATGACCGGAACACCAGTGCAAACCCTTTCGTCAGTGGATGTGACTGGTCGACCGTTGTCGGATCACGATTGCATGCTGTGTTCTGTGGATCTGAGCAAAACCGTTTAAGCTTTGTGCATCCGTTGTTTCCGATTCCGTAACAAATAAGCGGTGTTCGACCTGGGATTGCGGCAGCTTTGTGACGGTAAAGATGTCTCAACTGCGATTTCAGTCCAATTGACGTTGCTTTTTGTAGTTTGTTGGAAAACGCATTAGTGCTTTAGTTCATACATTAACTTTATGTTAACCAGGCTTTGCGGTGCTTTGTTGAACCTTAAATGCGCGTCTTCCCAAGACTGGAAACAATCAGCGACTGAATCGAGTATTGCTCACAATTACCCATATACAGCCACTTTTATGACAATTTTAGCCAGTTAATTCCACCTCAGGATCGCCAACGGTCCGTGTATGAGTCGTGGGACAAATGATGGTTAATTCGCAACGCACAGAAACTACGCCGGCTGTGGATGTCTTTGCGGATGAGCTGACTCCGGGCACGAAGCTGATGCATGGTCAATATGTCATCGAAGGGTTCCTGAACGCTGGTGGATTTGGGATTACCTATGCCGCCAAAGACAGCCTGGATCGCCGAGTGGTCATTAAAGAATGCTTTCCGGCAGCGTTTTGCCGCCGTGTAAATTTGCAAGTCTTGGCGCGCAGCCGGGCGCATCAAGCTGAACTTGCGTCAATCGTGCGCCTTTTCGTGCAAGAAGCCCGCAGTCTGGCTAAGTTGAACCACCCCAATATTGTCGGCGTGCACCAGGTATTTGAGGAAAATAACACGGCCTATATGGCGCTTGACTATGTGCATGGGCGCGATCTGCTTGATGTGATCGAAGACCCTAATGTGGCGATCAATCCTGACATTGTTGAGCCCGTTTTGCGCAGACTTTTGAATGCAATCGGGGCGGTTCATCGGCAAAATATGCTGCACCGGGATATTTCTCCGGACAATATTTTATTGGATCATAACAACAACCCCGTGCTGATTGACTTTGGGGCTGCCCGCGAACAGGCTACAAAACAAAGCCGTATTCTGTCTGCATTGCGGGTCGTCAAGGATGGGTATAGCCCGCAGGAATTCTATGTTTCGGGCAGCCCACAAGGGCCTTACAGCGATCTTTATGCGTTGGCGGCGAGCTTTTATCACCTGATGTCTGATGTTTTGCCGCCTAGCAGCCAAGAGCGTTTGGCGGCTGTTGCGGCAGGTCAGTCTGATCCCTACAGCCCCTTGGCGGGGTCCTTAGAGGGATACCGCCCAGAGCTTTTAGCAGCGATTGACCAAGCGTTGGCGATCCTGCCCAAGGATCGCTTGCAGTCCGCGCAGCAATGGATCGCGCTGCTGGATGGCGCATCAGTTGCTGTATCCCCAAGTTTGGCCGCACCGCGCCGTCCCGTCGCCAAACCGGTGCACAGGTCAAATCGGTATGCCCTGCTTGCGGCAGCTTCTGTTATCGCCATCTTCGCGTTTACAGCGGCGACCCAGCTTGATGGTTTTGGTGAGCCCCAGTCAGACCTGGCTGCGTCAACCGCCGCGGACCCTGAAATCGTTTCGAAAAACACAATTCAGGCATTGACCACGTTGCCTAACTTGCCGCTTGCTGCACCGTCCATTGATCGTTCAAGCAATGTTAGCCTGACGCCGGTTGTGGCCGACCGTTTACCCGCACAGACGATAGACGATGTAACGATAACCAATCGCGTCGACTTTTCTGGGACGGATTTCTTTTCGGCAAAGGACCAAAATACCCGGATTTTTGCTGTGAATGGGACTAAAGTTGCCTCGCGCGCTGAATTTGATGCGGCTGTTTCTGGTTTGGTAGGGTCGGTAAAGGCGAATTTGGTGACATTGGATGTTTGGTCTGGGCAAACAGAAGCCACAGCGCAAACTCAGACATGGACTTTGCCCGTTGCGAAAGAAATTGCCTTGAACAACGGATTGGTGTTCCAAGCCCGTCGCGTAGATCAATCCTGGCAAACCGAGGTCGTTTCAGTGCCAGACGCTATGGGCCTGGACCTGCAACAAGGCGACGTGCTGTTTGGATATCTGGGCACGAATGAATTTCTGTCAACGGCGACGGCTTTGGCCGACATCTTGCGGGATGAAACAGCCAAAGGCGTGACAATTTTCAATTTTGCGGTCCAACGCGGCAGATCCACCTGGGCGGTGGGATTTCCTATGGGCGCAGCAGACCAAGACTTAACAAATTTGCGGAGTGAGGTAAGCAGATGAAGCTTTTTTCTGGAATATTTGGACGTAGTGATCGCGCGTCCGACATGGAAACTGCCAAGAGACGCTTTCCATTGGACGAGGTCGATCCGGAAAGGCCGACCTCTGTTGATCCTTATGACACGGCGCAAAACGAAGCGTTGGCGGACCATCATATGGAACTGACTGGGCGCGGCGCTGCAGTTGATCCCTATCAGCAGCCCGAACCAAATCTGATGAACATTTGGGACATTGAAGACGACGAAGACGCATATGAAAGCGCATATGGTGAAGTCGCCGCCGCAGTTGCAGCGCAGGACAGTGCGCCCGAACGGTCACGGCGCAATCGCACGCGTTTGCTCGGTTTTGACACATCTGAAGGCGGCGTCGTGGATTTGTTTGACGATAGTGAAACGGCCAGGCCCCATACTGGTGTTCAGTTTCCGGTTGGGTGGCTGTTGGTTGTCAAAGGTCCCGGACGCGGGCATTGCTTCACGTTGACGGCAGGTATGGCACAGATCGGGCGCGGCGAGGACCAGACGATCCAACTGGATTTCGGCGACACGGCCATATCGCGCGACAACCATGCGGCTGTTGTGTTTGACCCTGAAACCAACACCTTTTTGCTGGGCCATGGTGGCAAATCCAACATCGTGCGTTTGAACGGCAAGCCGGTGATTTCAAATGAAACCCTGTCAAACGGGGACAATATCGGCATTGGTGAAACGGTGCTGCAGCTTAAGACATTGGTGGATGATACGTTTTCTTGGGCTGACACGGCCGATGAAAAGGAGGGCGACGATGATCTGGCGATCGCCTGAACCGCGCTATGATGTGGCCTCGGGTCTGTCACAAGGCGGGCGGGACTATCAAGAAGACGCGATTATAACCGATTTTCCCTATGGTATGGACAGCGGTGTGGCTGTTTTGGCCGATGGCATGGGCGGGCACGAAGCGGGGGATGTCGCCTCAAAGATCGTGGTGACCGAGGTCTTTAGCGCGCTGAAATTCCGCTCGGCGACGTTTGCGGAACGCGAAGCGCAAATACCCGACAGCTTTGTGAAAGCGACCGCAGGGGCAAATGCGACGATCCGGAACTACGTGAAATCCAACCCCGCTGCACGCGGCATGGGTGCGACTTTGGTGTCTTTGGTATTGGTCGAAAATCGCATGTTCTGGATGAGCATTGGCGACAGCCCGCTTTATGTTTTGCGCGACGGGGAATTGACGCAACTGAACCAAGATCACTCATTGGCGCCGCAAATCGACTTTATGGTGGACCAGGGATTGCTGACGGTTGAAGCCGCCAAAAACCACCCTGACCGCAATTGCCTGACGTCTGTCATCATGGGCCAGCGGATTGCGAAATCAGATTGCCCCATGGCCCCATTTTCGTTGCGGTTGGGGGACGTCGTGCTGCTGTCTTCGGACGGTTTGCAGTTTCTGGGCGAACCTCGGTTGCAGAAAATTTTGCACAAATACCGCCGTCGGAAATCAGCCGAGATCGCGGGGCACTTGCTTGAAGCGATTGCCGATCTGCGTGACCCCGATCAGGACAATGTGTCGTTTTCCGTGATCAAGCTGAACCACATGAAACCAGTTGAGCGGAAAATCAAACCCAAGCCGATCGGAGCATTGGACGACACAGTCGGAACATCGACCCGTGTCGTGGGCCTTGATGGTGCGCCTGTGGTAAAACCAGATTCGGGGCAAAAGGCTGCCCCAGGTCGCCGCGCCGCGCGCATTGCTGAGGGTGCATAAGTATGTCGCAGGCCGCCAAAGCACGGGGTCGCACACAGGATGCGTTAGAGAAAGCAGTCCATACCGGCGCGCTTCCGGAACCTGCTTTGACCCGTGCCGACAGCCTGCTTCGACGTTTGGATGCCACCACCCGCGTTAGTCTTTTGGGGTGCCCGGGCTCAGGAAAATCCAGTGTTCTGAACATATTGGCTGGCGACACTGTGGCCCCCGTTGGTATCCAGTTTTGTACGTTGCAGTTGGAATTCGGGCCGTCTCATCACAGCAGTGCGACGCTACGCGATGGTTCAGTGGTCACCATGGAAGGTCCTTTAGATCTTCAGCAGGTGCTTGCCATGGCCCCTGCATTTCTAAAGGTTCAGGCCCCGCTGCCGGCATTGCGCAAAATCTCTTTGCTTGAAGTTGTAATGCCGGATCGCCGCGCGGAACAAATTCGGGCGATTAAATGGGCAATCAAGCAAACCGACGTGGCGATCTGGTGTACGCAAAGCTTTGATATTGTGGAACAAGCGCTGTGGGCAGGCGTTCCGGATGCGTTGAAAGACCACGCGATCCTGCTGCGGACGTTTGCGGACAAATCCGGCAGTGACATCGGTGGTGTGATGCGCAAGTTGCACAAATCCGCGGGCGCCGACTTTGCCCATGTTCTTCCGATTTCAGGCAAGCAAGCCCTTGCGGCGCGTGCGGCGTCCGGTGCGATTGATCGCGCCATGATGCGAGGGTCGGGTGCAACGCAATTGATCTCCACGATCTTGCATCAGATCGAGCAAAACTGGCAGTTCAATTTGGATAAAGCGGAAGTCTTATTGCACCAACACCAGAAATTTGTACCTGTGTCGCGGCGGGCTGTGTCTGAACGCATCAAGCTGGAAATCCAAGCTGCTAAAAGATTGAAGGTGAAAGAAAAATCCGGCGCAAACGTCACGGAACCGCTTGTTCTATCACCGTTCATCTTGGGTCGCGAAAAGACTGCGACAGGTGCTGAAACAGAATCGCTGCCAAATTTGAAGTTGGTGCGCCCACGACACTTAACCCAACAGAACGCAAAGCCAATCGCCGAGGTAGACCGCGAAGCAATCAAGGCGAAGATCAAACCAAAGATCAACTGGAAAAAAGTTGCTGTCCAAGACATCAATGCGCGCCGATCTGAAAAATTGACAAAGGCTTTAACGGACAGTGTGGCACGGCTTAGTCGATGTGGGTCGGATCTGCGCTTAGGTCGGGAACCGAATATGACAGACATTTTGGATCGTGCGGTGCAGGAAACGGGCTGGCTGCTTGATCGTCTTGAAGACCCCGGCTTGCACGATGAGATCATCGCGAAACGGCTGCAAAAGATGGTCCAAAGCGCGGATGACATGATTCATTTGCTGCGCATCGAAGGCGGTGGGAATAATGCCACAGAGGCTATGGTTGCGCTGCTTCAACTTAAACGCCACTTCCAAGCCGAACTTAGCGTCCCATAATTCCGTGCGCCCAATTTGAATCTGCGCGGACACAGCAGCGCCAAAGACACGGATGCGATGATCCAACCCAATCGCCTAAATAGGAAAGAGCAGACAGTGGACATGTCCTTGCAAGACGAAGATCAGCTGATTTATGTATCTAAGCCCCAACCCAGTTTCGCCGATTCCGGGATGAAGCCTTTGATGCGGCTGCGCGATGATTTTGAAGACTTGCAAGAAAACTTGTTTGATATTCTAGCGATTGGCGATGAATCTGTTTCACCGAAAATCAGCGACATGCAAACAGAGCTAGAGGAATTTGCGCCTGCGGTAACATTTATCGGGCAAATCAAATCGGGCAAGACAACGCTTTTGAACGCAATGGTTGGTCGGCCAGGCCTTCTGCCTTCAGATGTTAATCCTTGGACGTCAGTGGTAACCTCATTGCACTTGAATGCACCGCGCGACGCAGACAGCCCAGCTGCGCGGTTTCAGTTTTTCGACAAAGCTGAGTGGGATCATCTGGTCCAGGATGGCGGCCGTATCGGCGAGTTGTCCGCGCGCATGGGTGCAGAGCAAGAACACGCTAAACTGCGCGATCAGGTCGATGCGATGTTTCAAAAAACCAAAGCGCGTCTGGGCCACAATTTTGAAATGCTGCTAGGTCAGGCGCATGTTTATAGTTATTTGAAGCCAGATTTGGTGCGCCGCTACGTGTGTCTGGGTGATGATTTTGACTCTGTATCGCACCAGGACTCTGAGGGAAAATATGCCGATATTACGAAATCGGCTGACCTCTATTTTGACGCCCCCGAAGTGCCTATGGGTATGGTACTGCGCGACACACCTGGTTTGAATGACACATTTTTAATGCGCGAACATGTGACGATCAAGTCCATCCAAGACAGCGAGCTATGCGTTGTCGTTCTGTCTGCACATCAGGCTTTGAACACGGTCGACATGGCGCTTATCCGTTTGATTTCAAATGTAAAATCCCGACAAGTGGTGTTATTTGTCAACCGGATCGACGAATTGTCTGAGCCAGTCGACCAAATCCCAGAAATTCGTGACAGTTTACGCGACACTTTGCTGAAACACACAGGCCATGATGATTATAAGATCGTATTTGGCAGTGCGCTCTGGGCCAATGCTGCGTTGCAAGACAGCGCCGGAGATTTACCGCCAGATTGCGTACGTGCTTTGGAAGCCTACGGCACCGCAAGCGACATTCCCGGTTTGCATCAAATGGACCAAAATAGCGCTGTTTGGGAATTATCTGGTGTGCCAGAACTTCAACGCATTTTGGGTCACCAGATCGCGGCAACGGCAGGTGCAATAGCCTTGAACACAGTGCGCAAACGCGCGCAAAATATCGTGTCTGGACTGCATGCGGGGTCGAAAATAACCGCGCTCTATGCCAACAGTGATGACATTCTGAAACTGAGTGAAAGCGACGTCTCGGACAAGCTGGATGCACTTGAAGCACAGGCGCGCCAATCCCTGAATACAGCGCTGGATTCCATTTTTTCTGATTTCACGGCACGTGTAGATCAAGCGCATGACCATTTTCTGGCGCGGGCGACTTCGGCATTGGTCGATCATCTGGAACGGAAGGGGGACCAAGACGTGTGGCACTACAGCCCCGACGGGTTGCGTCTTTTGTTACGCAAGGCCTATGGCAATATGAGCGCCCGTCTTCGTCGCGAGGTTGATACCGTTTTTGACAAGACCGCACAGGGTTTGGTCGTGACTTATGGTCAGATTTTTGATGTGACTGTCGAAAATTTCGCGATCCAAACTCCAAGCCAGCTTCAGATTCCGTCCCCTGTGATGTTGGCACAAACAATTGTCTTAGATGTTAAAGCCTCGTGGTGGAAAAGCTGGTGGCACAACCGCAAAGGGTACCGTGCATTTGCGGGTGGATTTCAGGATCTTATTCGGGCAGAAACCGCCCCGATGATGACAGACCTTAAACATAGACAGACCAAAGTTATCCGCACCCGCGTGCAAGCGTCTTTTGATCAATTCTTAGGCGAACAACGTATGGTGTTGAACGATATTTGTGCAAAGTCCCAGGTGAGCCTTAAAGATCTTCATGAGATTTTTGGGGTGACGTCTCAGCAAGATCGGGATGAGCTATTTGCGATCATTCAGGATGATCTTAGCGTCCAATTGGATGCCACCGCCGAGGCTTTAACATGACACAGAAACGCACCCTGACGCGCCCGATTACAAAAATGCGTGTTGCGATCATGGGGGAGTTTAACGCGGGCAAGAGTTCACTGTGCAATCTTTTGTTGCGACACAGGCTTATGCCGGAAAAGGTAACCGCGACGCAATTGCCGCCGGTTTGGATGTCAAAGGGCCCAGGTCACAACCATATCCAGATGATCGATGGACGCAGACTAACGGTCACCGAAGACCGGCTGGATGCACTGTCGGTGCCAGATACGCGCCATGTCCGCTTGTTTTTTGACGCTGACGTGTTGGAACATTGCGATCTGATCGATGTGCCGGGCATTTCGGATCCTAATATGGATGCTCGGGTATGGGAACGGGTTCTAAGCGACGCGGATGCCGTGATTTGGTTGACCCATGCGACCCAAGCTTGGCGTCAAACCGAGGCCGCGGCCTGGGATACCGTGCCCGAACACGTGCGTCAGCGCAGTGCCTTGTTGGTGTCTCGGTTTGATAAGCTGCACAATGCGCGTGACCAAGCGCGGGTTTTAGGACGTGTGCGGGCTGAAACCAAAGGTCTGTTTGATCGTGTATTCCCAATTTCTTTGACCCATACGATGCAAGATTTGGAACATGATGGTCCGTTGCGCTCAAGCGGCGTTGCCAAGTTTGTCTCTTATTTTGAAAACCTTATTGGTACGGACAGTGCGCAGCGTGCAGCCAGCCAAGCGCTGCAGGACAGTCTGGCCCAACAAAGTGCGGTAACATCCGATACGATTGCAACGCCAACACACCCCAAACAAACGGTCAAACCGGTTTCTCAAAGGCGTATCGTTTCCATTTCAGTTGAAAAGCACGCCCGTCCGGGGTTGTTGCAAAGATGAGCCAAGCGCAGATCCTCAACAAGATAAAAGACCGTTTTGATGATTGCCTGATCGCGGCGTATGGGGACATCGCAACGGGGGTCCCTTTGTTGACAGCCGGATCGTCGAACATTCCCATCCAAGCCCTTAGCGAAATGTGCACCGAGGCCGGCTTGACACTGGGCACACCGGACGCGCCGATGTTTGGCCCAGACCTGGTCCGCTTGTCGGTAAAAGCACAGCGCAGTGTTATGTATTGTTTTGCCCGTGCCGCCGACAGCGACGCAGAAGCTTATTTCTTCATGTGCACAATGAATGTGAATGTCCCACGGTTTGTGGACAGCGTGCGATGTGAAATCCTGCAGGAGACCAACCAATGAGCATTGAAAGCAAGATGACCGCCTATGTGTCCCAGCTTGCTGGCGAAGTGCCGTCCTTTGTCGATGGATTTCGGGTGTTGCAGGGCGAGCCTGGATCTGTTGATCCTATTTTGAATGAAATCGACGCCACCGTCTTGGCGGCGATCTTGACGTTGAAAACAGATCAATCGTCACTGCGGCTGCATGTTGCGGGGCGTCGATTATATATGCTGTCTGAAGCAACAGGTGGGTTATACGTTGATCCAGATTTGCTGAACCAACCTTTGTCGATGGATGATGTCAAAATCCACGGGCGGGTCGTTCCCGTGCTAAAAACTTTGGCCTGTGACGGTGGCAAACTTCGCGTAAAGTCTGAGCCCCAGCAGGATCACGCAATAGAGGCCGCGCATAGTCTTTCCGTTGATGTGTTGCGCAGCTTGGCGAACATCCAGCCGGCCTATGTGGCCCGGGAAAACCTGACGGCAGGAGAGTTGTTCCTTGCCCAAGCTCGGGCACATGTCAGTTCGGGTATTGTGCTGAACCAAAGCCGCATCAGTGAAAGCTTTGGGACCGTAGAGGATATTGCCAGTCTAAAAACCATGCTCAAGACACAAGTTGCGGCGTTTGATGCCAAACGGACCACCAAATGTCCAAGCCACCGAGAGCCTTCGCTGACGTTTTGGATGGATGCGCTGCAGCAGGGGTCTTCGGTCGTTTTGGCAACTTTCGACGACATGCGGTTGCTTTGCGCTGTGGACAATGGATCGTTCACCAGCCTGTTTGCTCAGTTCAAAAAGATCAGTCAATCCTATGTGACGAAGGTTAAGGGGATTGGGCCAATTAAGTTGGCAGATGTTGAAGGCAAGACCGCTTAAAGATGTTGGCCGCCATTGATCGGGATTTCGGCCCCATTCACATAAGATGACTTTGCACTGCACAGAAAGCTGACGACTTCGGCGACTTCTTGTGGGTTGCCTAAGCGTCGCATCGGAACATCCCGTTCGACGATTTCTTCCGTTCCAGGCGACAAGATCGACGTCGCGATTTCGCCTGGCGACACTGCATTGACGCGCACGTTTCTTTGCGCCAATTCAAACGCCAATTCCCGGGTTAAGGCCGACAGTGCGGCTTTTGACACAGCATAAGCGGCCCCCGCAAACGGATGCACCTGTGTGCCCGCAATCGAGCCGATATTGACAATTGCGCCCTTCGCCTGTTCCAGCGGATCCAACAATTCCTGACACAGCAAAAGCGGCGCAATCAAGTTGATCATTTGCACCCGCTGGAACGTTTCCAAGGACGTGGCAATTGCCGTCAGACGCCCGCCGCTTTCGGTCTTGGGCGAGATACCTGCGTTGTTGACAAGTGCATTTAGACCGCGTCCGCCCAGTTGGTGGCGCAAGGAAATCGCCGCCTCTGAGATCGACGTCTTGTCGCTTAAATCCACTTCAATGTGCTTGATAATACCCTCAGCCCAGGGGCAGACTTCGGTAAAAGGCGTGCGGGCTAGGGTGAAGACCTCCCACCCGGATTTGTGGAATTCTTTCACGATTTCATGACCAATACCCCGGCTGGCGCCAGTGACGGCGACCGTTGGTTTGGCAAATGGGCTGTTGTCGGATGCTTTGGTCATGTGGGTCCTTTTGGTCAAAACGGTTTGCGCTGACGCCATTCCCGACTCAGAAGCGCAGTTAACGATGGCTGTTGTCCACTGTCGAGCCTGGGATCAAACGAAACCCGATATCCGTACAATTCGGCACCGCTTCGCCGGACAACCGTGCCATCATCATTTCCGCAGCCGTCTGCCCCAGCTTCAAATGCGACACATGGCACGACGTCAAGCGGCGGCGCATCACAGAGGCAATCGGCAGATCACCCCATCCTGCAATCCCAATATCGCCAGGCACATCCAGCCCTTTGCCCGCACAATATTGCAAGCCGCCAAAGGCCATCGCGTCGTTTTGATAAAACACACATTCGATCTGCGGTGCGCTGACTAACAGCTGTTCTGTGCCGTAAAATCCTGGATAATACGTCGCGGTATCATGCAAACACAGCTGTTTGATCACAGCCCCGCCCGCGCCTTCGGTTGCTTTGCAAAACCCCGCCAAACGTTCCGTGGCCGCATTGGCTGTATCATGGGACGTGCCGACATAGCCGATATTGCGATAGCCCAGGGACGTCAGATAGCGCCCCATATCAAAGCCGCTGTCAAAGTGGTTGATCCCAACGCTCATGTCCAAAGGGCTTGAGTTCAGATCCCAGATTTCCACCACTGGAATGCCGGCATTGCGCAGCATGTCGGTCGCGCGGCTCGAATGATAGCGCCCCGTCAGGATCAATCCGGCGGGTTTCCAGGACAGGACAGTGCGGATCCAGTTTTCCTCTTCTTCCAACGTATGCTGCGTCAGTCCCAGAACCGATTGATAGCCAAATGTGCCCAGCTTGCCGTCAATGCCTTCCAGTACTTGTGCGAACACCTCATTGCCCAGATCCGGGATCGACACACCCACAAAGGTAGAACTTTGATCCCCCGCAAAAACGGTCGCCAGGCGATTCGGCAGGTAGCCCAGCGCATCCACTTGCGCCATTACCTTGACGCGGGTTTTTTCCGAATATCCCCCTTCGCCACGTACAACACGACTCGCGGTCATCTTAGACACACCGGCAGCACGGGCCACCTCTGATAGGCTTACCCGGTTGTTACTTATAGGTTTATCGGCATTATCGGTCATTTTACGTTACGGGTAACTTAGCTCTTGACAGAATATGGGTTCTGCAAAGATGCTAGCGTAACGTTACGGGTAACTCAACGTCTAGTATGAGGCCCGTATTAGGGGGGACAGATAATGCCAGACCTGCAAACAGGGCTGTTTTTCGATAGCATCGATAAACATTTCGGCGGCACATATGCGTTGAAAGATGTGTCCTTGTCGGTTGGTCGTGGCGAAATCGTGGCCTTGTTGGGGGAAAATGGGGCGGGAAAATCGACCCTAATAAAGGTCCTGGGCGGCATCCACACCGCTGACAAGGGCCGGGTTTTGATTGACGGAACGCCCTATCAACACAAGCCTGCCGGGTTTGGTGAACGTCAGAAAGTGGCGTTTATTCACCAAGATCTTGGGCTGATTGAATGGATGACGGTCGCTGAAAATATCAGCCTGGCCCTTGGGTTTGCCCGCAAGAATGGACTGATCCAATGGCGTGATGTAGAGCGTTTTGCCCTGGAAGCCTTAGCGCGGGTTGATTGCGATTTTGACCCCAGCACCCGGGTCGAGGATCTGTCCCGGACCGAGAAATCACTTGTGGCAATTGCCCGCGCTTTGGCTGTCGACAGCGAATTTCTGGTGCTGGATGAACCGACGGCCTCTTTGCCTGCGGACGAAGTAGAACGTCTTTTCACAGCGATCCGCCCCCTGCGCGAAAAGGGTGTCGGCATGATTTATGTTTCGCACCGCTTGGATGAAATTTTCCAAATTGCTGACCGCGTGGCCGTTCTGCGGGACGGGGCGATGGTGGGTGTGCGTTCCATCGATCACACGACACCTGAAGAACTGGTGCAAAAGATTGTCGGTCGGAAGACCCGTGAAACGGTAAAAGCCACCCAAGAAATTGGTGCGCCCGTTCTGTCGATGCGCAATTTCGAAGTGCCGGGGATGCAGCGCTTGGATTTCGATCTGCAAAAGAACGAAGTTTTGGGCCTTGTCGGTCTGCGCGGTGCGGGGCACGAAGCAATCTCGCGTGCGCTGTTTGGTTTGATGCCGTATTCGGGCGCGGTCACGCTTGATGGGCAAAGCCCGGATCTGTCCACGCCGCAGCGGGCTTTGCACGCAGGTGTCGGTCTGGTGGCCAAAGATCGCACCGAAGAATCTGTCGCGATGAGCCTGTCGATCCGCGAAAATACGTTTTTGAACCCTCACGGGATCGGGCGTAAATTGCTGAACATTCTGGCCCCGCGCAAGGAAGCCACGCAAGCGGCCGCGATTGGCGCCGAACTGGGCCTGTCCCCCAATGACCCAAGCCTTGCGATTGAGGCCTTGTCGGGGGGCAATCAACAAAAAGTCGTCATTGGTCGCTGGTTGGCGACGAAACGTAAGCTGTTGATCTGCGAAGACCCAACGGCGGGCGTGGATGTGGGCGCGAAATCCGAAATCTATGCACTTTTGAACCGGGCGCTGGCCGACGGCGTCGCGATCCTAATCATGTCCACGGACTTTGAGGAAATCGCCACCATTTGCCACCGCGCCATCGTCTTTAGTCAAGGCGTGATCGTCGACGAATTAAGCGGCACGCGTTTGACCACAGAAAACCTGATCCAATCGGCTTCGGCCGGGAATATCGAAGCAAAAAGGGGCGGTGTTGATGCAGTCGCTTGAATCCGGCGCGTTAGAGCCAACCAAAGCTGAACTTAAGGGCCTGAGTTTGGGCAAGCGCGTGATGCGGTTCTTGCCGGTCTATGGGTTGGTGATCTTGACACTGTTCCTTATTGGGCTGTTTTCGATCTTGCTGCCCAACACGTTTCCGACCGTCTTGAACCTGCGCTCAATCATCTCGGATAAGGCGATTATCGCGCTGTTGTCTTTGGGGGCGATGATCCCCATGGCCGCCGGTCGGATCGATCTGACTGTGGGATATGGCATCGTTCTTTGGCATGTTTTGGCGATTAGTTTGCAAACGATGCTGGGGCTTCCTTGGCCTGTTGCCGTTGCTGTCGTGTTGGTTCTGGGTGCGGTCACGGGATTTCTGAACGGTCTGTTGGTTGAAGTCGCCAAGATCGACAGTTTCATCGCCACGCTGGGCACCGGCACGGTCCTTTATGCGCTGGCGCTTTGGCACACGGGCGGGCGTCAAATGGTGGGGCTGCTGCCCGATGGGTTTTATGCACTAAACACGACTTTTGTTTTTGGGCTGCCGATTACGGCCTATTACCTGATCGTGATCACCGTCGTGATGTGGATTGTTTTGGAATACACGCCCGTCGGTCGCTACCTGTATGCCATTGGCGCGAACCAACGCGCCGCACAGTTGAATGGCATCCCCACGCGGAAATATGTGATCGGGGCCTTTGTGGCTTCGGGCACGATGACGGCGCTGGCGGGTGTTTTGCTGGCGGCTAAACTGCGCATCGGTCAAGCCTCGGTCGGGTTGGAATTCCTGCTGCCTGCACTTGTGGGTGCGTTCTTGGGATCAACAACCATTAAGCCAGGGCGCGTCAATGTCTGGGGCACAATTGTCGGTGTTGCCATTCTGGCTGTGGGCATTTCAGGCATTCAACAATTCGGCGGATCCTTCTGGGTCGAGCCGCTGTTCAACGGGGTAACCTTGCTGATCGCCATCGGCATCGCAGGATATGCACAACGCAAAAAGGGCGCAAACAAGCGCTGAGACAAGATTTTCTAAGGGAGACTATGATGCAGAAAAGATCACTTATCGCAGGCCTAATGGCCACAACATTGATGGTTGGCACGCCGCTTTTGGCCGCTGATTGGGATGGCCCCACAGCGGGACCCGCCGCGGCTGAAGGCAAATCCATCGTCGTCGTGGCGGGTGATTTGAAAAATGGCGGCATTCTGGGTGTGACCAATGGCGTTGAAGAAGCGGCTGCAAAAATTGGTTGGGACGTGCGCATTCTGGATGGTGCTGGATCCATTCAAGGCCGGACTGCGGCTATCGGCCAAGCCTTGGCGTTGAAAGCGGATGGTATCATCATCAACGGCTTTGATGCTGTCGAACAACAAGCGGCTTTGGAAGGTGTGGTTGCCGCGGATATCCCCATGGTCGCATGGCATTCGGGTCCGAAAATTGGCTGTGATGCACCCGGTGGGATCTTCGCCAATGTGTCCACTGACGCGATGACCGTGTCCGAAGTTGCCGCGAAATGGGCGATAGAGGATGGCGGCACCGATATTGGCGTCGTAATCTTTACCGACAGCACCTATCAAATCGCCATCGACAAAGCGGACCGGTTGAAAGAGACAGTCGAGGCTGCAGGCGGGAAAGTGCTTGAATATGTCGACACGCCAATTGCGGATACCTCAACGCGTATGGGGCCTTTGACTACATCCTTGTTGCAGAAATATGGGGACAGCTGGACGCACGCTTTGGCGATCAATGATCTCTATTTCGACTTTATGGGACCTTCACTGGCTGCTGTTGGTCTGTCCCCTGACAAAGGCCCGCAAGCCGGATCTGCTGGTGATGGATCCGAAGCGGCGTTCCAACGCATCCGCTCAAATGGCTATCAGGCAATCACGGTTGCCGAGCCGCTGAACCTGCAGGGATGGCAGTTGGTGGATGAGTTGAACCGCGCAGTGCAAGGCGAGGCGTGCTCTGGATACGTCACGTCGCCCGCATTGGTGACGCCCGAAGGTCTGGCCAAGATGGGCGACAGCAACGCCTTTGACCCCGACATTCCCTACCGCGATGCTTACGCGACGATTTGGGGCAAATAAGACCCATCCTGCGGGATCCCTAAACAAGGGGGATCCTGCACATACCGTCACGTCCAATCCTTTCAGCGAAAGAAGCCCTTATGACGAATACGCCACTGGTGCAAATGCGCGCCATCACCAAACGATTTGGCGGGGTCACTGCCTTGCAAAACGTGGATCTAAGTGCCTATGCCGGCGAAGTTCTGGCGATTGTCGGCGACAATGGGGCCGGAAAATCCACGCTGATCAAAGTGCTGACGGGGGTCTATCAACCCACCGAGGGCGAGATTTTTCTGGATGGGCAAAAGATTGATTTTGCCAGCCACGCTGAAGCGATTGATGCAGGAATTGACGCAGTTTATCAGACCCTTGCGCTGGCGGATCATTTGGATCCAGCCGCAAATATGTTTCTGGGCAATGAGCTAACCAAGTCCGTGTTTGGGATGCAAATGCTGGATAACAAGAAAATGCGATCCGAGACCGAGCGCGTCTTGATGGAACGTTTGGGCGTTAAGCTCAAATCATTGGATGCCCCGACTGAAAGCCTGTCGGGTGGGCAGCGCCAAGCGGTCGCCATTGCGCGCGCGGTTTATAGTGAAGGTCTGCGTGTGCTGGTGATGGATGAACCGACTGCCGCGTTGGGTCCACAGGAAACGGCGCGCACACTGAAACTAATCCAAACGCTGAAAGCCCAAGGGCTTGCGGTGATCCTGATCAGCCACTCTTTGGATGATGTGTTCGAAGTGGCCGACCGGGTCCATGTACAGCGGCGCGGTCAATGTGTGGGCGTGGTTAAAACAGCCGATAGCAACACCCAAGACGTCCTTGGTATGATCGTCGGCGCGGAGGAAGTTGCATGAGCACCACAGCCCCAAAATCCATGACCGAACGGCTGGAACCTTATATCGCCATTATTGGCCCTATGGTGATGATCCTTGCGATCCTTATGTTTATGGGCGTGGCCGAACCGGCGCGCTATTTTCGGGCCTCAAATATCAACCTGATCTTGCTGGATGCCGCACTTTACATGCCGATGGCGATGGCGATGACCTTCGTGATCACCCAGCGCGGGATCGACTTATCGATTGGCTCTATTGCGGCTTTGTCGTCGATCATGATGGCGTTTTTGATCAAACAATACGGGTTTTCCGTCTATGTCGCCGTGCCGATTGCGATCACTCTGGGTGCGCTGATGGGGCTGATCAACGGGCTGATTATCACGCGCTTGAACGTGCCAGATTTGATCGGCACTTTGGCGATGGATCTGGTCTATCGCGGCTTTGCACTGGTGATTGCCAAGGGATTGGTGCTGGCGCGCTTCCCTGATTTTCTGACTGATATTGGACGCGGTCAAATCCCAGGTTTCGTACCTATTCCCGTGCTGATTGGGACTGCGACCATGATCGGCGGCTACATCCTGCTGACGCGCACATATTTCGGCCGTTACACGATCGCGATTGGCTCTAACCCCGAAGCGGCAGAGTTAACGGGGATCAGTGTTAAGCGTCACAAGGTCTATGCCTATGTGCTGTGCGGCGCGGCTGCGGCGTTGGCTGGTGTGTTGTTGACGGGCAAGTTGAATGCCATCCAAGCGACCTCGGCCCCGTATTTCAATTTACATGTCATCGCGGCCGTTGTCGTTGGTGGGACCTCGCTGTTTGGCGGGCGGGCGTCGATGATTGGTTCTTTTGCGGGGGTTTTACTGCTGAGCATGATGATCAACGCGCTGGTCACGTTGCGCATCGAATTCTTTTGGCAATCGGTCGCCTCAGGCGTCGTTATTGTCAGCTCGGTCGCGCTGTACACTTGGATGCAAAAGAAAGACCGGGATGGGGCCGGGGGCTGGTTGGCTGGCCTCAAAACCCCGGACGGCCAAAAGATGTTGCGCTTTTCGGCGCTGTTGATCGGCGTCTTGATCGCGCTTTTGGCTTTTGGTGGGCTGTTTGCCGGCAGCACAAACCCAAGCGGATAAACTGAACGACCAACAAAAACTGACGAAATCTAACTTCAAAGGGAGAAAACTGAATGAAACTTCTTGTAACGACTGCCATTGTGGCAAGCACCGCCTGGGCCGGATTGGCCGCCGCAGATGGTCATGCAACTCTGCCCCTCAAAGAACTGCCCGGCATCGCGGATCGCGACTATTGGGTCCCCGGCGAGGTCAATGCAGACGGCAAATTAGAAGCCCTGCAAGCGGTCGTAGGATCGGATGCCGTGGCCTTCAGCGGCACCTTGGAAAACCCTGTGCAGATCGCGTTGATCTACCCATCTGCGGACACGTCTGACTTCTGGGCGCGCAATTATCTGGCAATGACAAAGCGGTTGGACCAGCTGGGCATCGCTTATGAAACTACCGAATTTGCCAGCCGCCAGATTGAGCATTCGCTGCAATCGACCTATGCCAACCAAGTGGCACAGGATGCGGATCTTTATGATTACGTGATCTTTGGCCCGTCCGAACTGGCGATCCAAGGCGACAATATTGACAAGTTGGCCGGGAATGACGGCTTTGCGACATATGTTTGGGCCTTCCACACACCGTTGAAGTATCTGGAAAATCAGCCAAATACTTGGTTTGACTTTTCCTCAGCGGCGGGTGCGCTGACCATGTGTGATTACATGCTGGGACGTTTAGGCAATGACGTGACCATGGCGATGAACCGCGGGATTCCGGGCATCACCGACAACCAACGCTCGGGTGATTTCAAAGCCTGTGTTGAGGAAAAAGGCAACTGGACCACCGTTTATGAACATTACGGCGAATATCAGACGGAAGGCGGTTTTGAGGGCACGTCCTTGATCCTACAATCCTATCCTGAGGCCAAGATCATCCACAATGCAAACACTGCGATGGCTATGGGCTCGGTCGAAGCGCAACTGGCGATGGGCAAAGAGAAGGACATCTTTTCAACAGGTTGGGGCGGGACAGGTCTTGAGCTGGACGCGATCCGTCGCGGCGAGTTGGACGCCACACCGATGCGCATGGGCGACGATGTCGGCGCGGCGACAGCTGAGGCGATAAAAGCCGATCTGGAAGGGCGCGCAGATGAACTTCCCTTGGTGTTCCTGGGCCGGATCACGGTAGCCCATGACCAGATGAGCGCCGAAGAAATCGACGCGCTTGAAATGGAAGCCTTCCGGTTCTCGGGCGTTGGCGCGCTGGATCGCTAAACCAAAAAGCAGCGCGGCTGAATGGGTCGCGCTGCACACTGTTTGTGTGTCAACAAATCCAGGCTTGCTATCTAAGAAAAACCGTTATTAAGTATAACGAATTTCCGATCCAGTCTTGTGGATCCGGATCCCGCCGGGTTTAGGATAGCGCAGCATGAGCACATCAATTTTGAAAATCGACATCGATGGTCCCATTGCGACTTTGACGATGAACCGCCCCGACAAACGCAACGCCATGTGCGAAGCCTTGCTGGACGCGCTTAACGCATTTTTCATAGCCCCCCCCAAAGACGTGCGCGTCGTAATTTTGACTGGAACAGCGGGGCATTATTGCTCTGGTTTGGATCTGTCCGAACATGTGCATCGCTCGGCTGAAGACAACCTGTACCACTCGCGTCATTGGCATGCGGTCATGGAGAAAATACAGTTTGGTGGCCTGATCGTTGTATCTGCCATGTTTGGGGCCGTGATCGGGGGCGGGCTTGAACTGGCCTGCGCGACCCATGTGCGCATCGCCGAGGCCTCAACTGTGTTTCAACTGCCAGAGGGGCGGCGCGGCATCTTCGTGGGCGGTGGTGCCACGGCCCGGGTTGGGCGGATCTTGGGTCCGGACCGCATGACCGAAATGATGCTGACTGGGCGCAAATATGGTGCTGAGGAAGGCAAATCCCTGGGCCTGGCACATTATGCAGTAGATGACGGTGCGGCCTTACAACTGGCGCAGACCTTGGCGGGCAAAATCGCGCGCAATGCCCCTTTGTCGAATTATTTCATGGTCCAAGCGATCGCGCGGATTGGCGATATGTCGCAAGGCGATGGACTGTTCACGGAATCCGTTGTGGCGGCTTTGTCGCAAACCACCCCCGATGCCGAGGAGGGTCTGAAGGCCTTTCTGGAAAAACGCGCACCGGTTTTCAGATGAGACCCGGCTTGGCCCCAAATCCATGCCTGGATGAACCCTGGGATAAGGCCCTGCAGCTATTATGGGCTATCACATGAAACGCGCCGTTGATGTTATGTCGCGGCATAAAGATGCGTTGTTGCACGGAATTATTGTTGCCTCACGCGAGGCGGTAATCGCAGCCCATAGGCTGATCCAAGCGCGCAGCGGTAAGGAGCGAGCATGAAAAGAACGCAAGATTATCGTCCCCATGATGTAATCCGTAAGGACCAGCCGGACGGATCGATCCTACTCACCTCGAATACTTCCCTTGGACCCGTTGTCCAGACAACCGGCGATTGGCTGACTCACTGGGCGGATACGGCCGCGGATCGCGTTTTTGTGGCCGAACGCAGTGGCTTGGGGTGGCGCAGTGAAAGCTATGGCGCAACGCGGCAAAAGGTTGTTGCCCTTGGCTCTGCTTTGTTGGGGCGGGGCCTGACCGCAGACACTCCGATCCTTATTTTGTCGGGGAACAGTGTCGATCACGCACTTCTCAGCCTGGCAGCGCAATATGTTGGCATTCCGACTGTGCCCGTAGCAGAGCAATATTCATTGGTCCCCGCAGCCCACGGCCGGTTGGTGCAAGCCTTTGAAATGGTTCAGCCAAAGATGGTCTATGTCGCTTGCGCCACGCAATATGACGCAGCATTGAACTTGGATGTCCTGCAGGGTGTTGAAGTCGTGTCCTCAAACCCTGGCCCTGTTGCCACCACAAGTTTTGAGACACTCCTGGCTGGTGACCCCACCATTGATATCAACGCCGCCCATGCAAAGGTGACCCCCGAAACAGTCGCCAAGATCTTGATGACATCGGGGTCAACCTCGGCCCCCAAAGGCGTTCTGACGACCCATAAAATGATGTGCGTGAATCAGTCTCAACTGAAGGTTGCATTTCCCTTTCTTGAAGACCGCCCTCCGCGCATTGTGGATTGGCTGCCTTGGAACCACGTTTTTGGCGGCTCGCATAATGTGAACATGATGCTGGCCAATGGTGGCTCGATTTATATCGATGCGGGCAAACCGGTGACGGGCTTGTTTGATCAAACGGTCGAGAACCTTAAGCTGATGACGGGAACGTTGTGTTTCAACGTGCCAATGGGGTACAAAATGCTACTGGACGCGCTGCAGCAAGACACATCCTTGCGGCAACGGTTCTTTGAAAATCTCGATCTGATGGTTTACGCGGGCGCGTCGCTGCCTCAGGACGTTTGGGACGGGCTGGAATCCATGGCGATGCAGGTAAAAGGCGAGGTGCCTTTGATCACGTCCTCTTGGGGGCTGACGGAAACCGCGCCTGCGGTGCTGGTGCAACAGGAACCCACCGATAGATCTGGCGTTGTGGGCGTGCCGTTGCCGGGTGCGTCGATCAAACTGATCCCGCAAGGTGATGACCGCTTTGAGGTCCGTGCCAAGGGCGACAATATCATGACCGCCTATCATAATGCGCCGGACAAAACGGCGGATGCGTTCGATGACGATGGTTTCTTTATTTCAGGGGATGCGATGAAGTTCGTGGACCCAGATGACATGAACAAAGGCTTGAAATTCGACGGGCGCATCAGCGAAGACTTTAAACTGCTGACCGGTACATGGGTGCGCGCAGCGAATTTGCGGTTGGATCTGTTGGTGCAGCTGGCCCCGCTGGTGGCAGATATGGTGGTCACCGGGGCGGATAAAAGCCAGATTGGCTTGTTGATTCTTCCGAATATGGCGGCGCTGAAAACGCTTGGAATGGATACGAAAGCGACAAATGGCGCGTTGTGTGATCCTGGCCTGTTGGATCAGATCAAATCGCATCTGGAAGCCCATGGTAAGGGGGCCAGCAGCTCTACTCGGATCGCGCGGGCCCTTGTTTTAAGCGAACCGCCCTCTTTGCCCGATGGCGAGATAACAGCCAAGGGCAACTTGAACTTTCGAAAAATCCTGGACCGTCGCGCCGATATGGTGACGCGGCTCTATTCTGACACCGACCCTGCGGTCATCATTCTGTAGAAGGACCTGTTTATGGTCGATATTTCCAAAGTTCGCGCAATCGACATCCACACCCATGCCGAAGAACCCTGCGGCTGTCACGATGATGATGGCTATGACGATCTGCAAGCCACGATGGCGCAATATTTCCGCGCGCCCTGGACCCATCCCCCCACGATTGAGGAAACCGCTGCCCATTACCGCGCGCAAAACATCGCCGCCGTGATCTTTCCTGTCGATAGCGAGCGCGAAACGGGCTATCGGCGCTATAAGAACGAAGAGGTCGCCGAGCTGGCCGCCGCCAATGATGATGTGCTGATTCCCTTTGCCTCAATTGATCCGTGGAAAGGCAAAATGGGCGTGCGCGAAGCGCGGCGGTTGATCAAGGATTTCGGGATCAAAGGCTTTAAGTTTCACCCCACCATGCAGGGGTTTTATCCCAATGATCGCATGGCCTACCCGCTGTATGAGGCCATCGCCGAAGAAGGTGGCATTGCGCTGTTTCACACCGGCCAAACCGGCGTCGGATCGGGTATGCCGGGGGGCAATGGCATGCGGCTGAAATACTCAAATCCTATGTATATGGATGATGTGGCTGTGGATTTCCCAGCGATGAAAATCATCCTGGCTCATCCCAGTTTTCCTTGGCAGGAAGAGGCCCTGGCCGTCGCGCAACACAAGCCCAATGTCTATATCGATCTGTCGGGGTGGTCGCCAAAATATTTCCCTGAAATCCTGGTGCGTTACTGCAATTCGATCCTGAAAAAGAAGGTGCTGTTTGGCTCTGATTGGCCGATGATCACACCGGAACGCTGGCTGGCGGATTTCGAAAAGATCGCGATCAAAGACGAGCTACGCGAAGATATTACCAAGAGCAACGCAGCGCGGCTTTTGGGGCTGGTCTAGGTGCAGATCCCGGTCCCTTCTTTGCGCCATTCTTTTACCCTCCAGATTGAGCTGGGCGCGCCGATCGAAATGGGCAAAGGGCGCGCGGGGCAGCGGCGGATTATCCCCATTCTTGGCGGGGTTGCTTTGGGTCCTGATATCAAAGGCGACGTGCTGAACATTGGGGCGGATTGGCAGACGATTTTTGACGATGGCGCAGCACACCTGGACACGCGCTATGCGCTGCGCAGCCACGATGGGGCGATCATTGAGGTCGTCAATATTGGTGTGCGCCATGGCCCACCAAAGGTGATCGCGCGCTTGGCTGCGGGCGAGGATGTCGACCCCAGCCAGTACTACATGCGCACTGCCGCCCGGCTGGAAACGGGCGATCCGGCTTATGCTTGGGTAAACCATACGCTGTTTGTCTGCGCGGGGATCCGGCGTGCCTCGGCTGTTGAAATCGCTTATTACGCAGTGGAATAGGAAGGCCGTCGTGCAGTATCATTTGAATGGCTACCGCCCTGGATCGCCGCATGTGCAAAAGGCAGCCACGCTGACACAGGACGACCCGAATAATGTCGATGTGCTGATCATTGGCTGCGGGCCTGCGGGGCTGACCTTGGCCGCGCAATTGTCTGCCTTTCCTGATATAAAAACCCGCATCGTAGAACGCAAATCCGGCCCCCTGACCGTGGGACAGGCCGATGGGATCGCGTGCCGGTCTATGGAGATGTTCGAAGCGTTCGGCTTTGCCCATCTTGTCCGCCATGAGGCCTATTGGGTCAACGAAACCACCTTTTGGCGTCCTGGCCCGAACGGTGGGTTGACCCGCACGGGACGCATCCAAGATGTTGAGGACGGGCTATCCGAACAGCCCCATACGATCCTGAACCAAGCGCGCGTGCATGACTTTTACTTGGAGATTATGCAAAATAGTCCCCGCCGTTTGGTTCCCGATTATGACCGAACCTTGCTATCATTGAACGTGGATCCAAGCCAAGATCACCCAGTCACCGCACAGCTACAGATCGCGGATGGGGGGACAGAAACTCTCCAAGCGCGCTATGTTGTCGGCTGTGACGGGGCGCGAAGTGCGGTGCGCAAGTCCATGGGTTTGACGCTGGACGGGGACAGTGCGCGCCAGCTTTGGGGTGTTATGGACGTGCTGGCCGTGACCGATTTTCCCGATATCCGGCTAAAATCCGCGATCCAATCCGCCACCCAAGGTAGCCTGCTGATCATCCCGCGCGAGGGCGGGTATATGGTGCGTATGTATATAGAGCTGGACGCGCTCGCGGTGGGGGAACGTGCGGCTGATCGCGATGTGTCGCCCGCCATGCTGATCGAAAAGGCCCAAGCGATCTTCGCGCCTTACAGCTTGGATGTTAAAGACGTCGTCTGGTGGTCGGCCTATGAAATTGGGCAGCGGGTCTGCGCGCGGTTTGACAATGACCCGCAAGATCCACGCATTTTTATCGCGGGCGATGCCTGTCACACACACAGTCCCAAAGCCGGGCAGGGGATGAATGTGTCGATGGCTGATAGCTTTAACTTGGGTTGGAAACTGGCCTTGGTGCTGCGCGGGCAAGCCAAGCCAGAGCTGTTGCGCACCTATTCCGCCGAGCGTCAGGCCAAAGCCAAAGAGCTGATCGAGTTTGATCGTGATATGGCGCACACCTTCAGCACGACCTCTGATTCAGACGTGTTCCAGCGTTATTTTTCCAAACATGCGCGTTACACGGCGGGGGTTGAGACCCGGTATGACCCGTCTCTGATCATAGGTCCCGACACCCATCAAGCACTGGCCAAAGGGTTTCAGATCGGCACGCGGTTTCACTCGGCCCCGGTGATCCGCCTGGCAGATGGAAAGCCGTTGCATCTGGGACATACGCTTCAGGCCGATGGACTTTGGCGGGTGTTTCTGTTCGCCTCGGATACGGACAACGGTGCATCGGGCGGCCCGATTGCCACAGTGCTGAAGGACTTGGATCTTAGCCCGTATGCCATAGATATCCGCGCCGTGTTCCAACAGCCACACACAACGCTTGCCTTGGATAAGATGCCGCAAGGTCTGCGCCCGCAAAAGGGACGGTTTGGTCTGGTGGATTACGAAAAGATCTTCTGTGCCGATCCCAAAACGGACGATATCTTTAAGCTACGCGAGATCGACCGCGCTAAGGGTGCGATGATCGTCATTCGACCTGACCAATATGTGGCCCATATTTTGCCACTTACGGAGGTATCAGCCTTGCAAGACTTCCTGGCAGGATATCTGAACCCGGTCTAATCGATCTCAACGTTATATTGTATAATGAAACAAGGTTGCGATGCAGTAAGACATGGTGTCTTGTACCCAACATGAGGCTCCGAAGCCCGAAATGCCGGGTACACAGAGAGCCAGTTTTTTGGGAGGAAAACAATGAAACGTAGAACATTCATAGCAGCGGGACTTGTCGCATCGGCTTTCGCCTTTGGGTTGTCGGCATCGGCGGCTTTTGCCGACACTGTCACCTTGCGCATGTCCACATGGTTGCCGCCAAAACACCACCACACGGCAGTAACTTTGCCGAAATGGATCGCGGCGATAGAAGAAGCCTCAGGCGGCACGTTGAAAATCAAAATCGATCCAGCTCCGATTGCGAAACCCCCAGGTCAGTATGACGTGGTGCGCGACGGCGCGGCGGATTTGTCCTATCATGTGGTCGCCTACACGCCTGGTCCGTTTGAGATCCTGCGCGGATCCGAACTGCCCTTCCTGTCGCCCAGTGCCGAAATCGGATCGCAAGCGGCCTATGATTGGTATGATCGTAACATCGGTTTTGATAAGGAATTCAAAGATGTAAAGATCATCACGATGTTCGTGCACGGCCCCGGCGCGGTACATTCCAAAGAACCGATCCAAACGCTGGATGACTTAGCAGGCGTAAAGCTGCGCGTTGGCGGCGGTGGTGTGCGTATGGCCGAAGCTTTGGGCGCAACGCCCGTCGCGATGCCAGCCACGCAAGCCTATGAGGCGATCCAAAAAGGCGTGGCCGATGGTGCGATGTTCCCCTTTGAATCCATCGCTGGATTCCGCTTGGGCGAGCTGGTGAACTACCATTTGGAAATCCCTGGTGGGCTTTATACAACCCCTTTCGCCATCATGATGAACCCCGCGAAATTCGACAAATTGTCGGATGCGCATAAACAGATTCTGTCTGATCTGGGTGGCGTGAATGGTGCCAAGATCTTGGGTCAGGGTTGGGATGATGCCGATGCTGTTGGCCGGGCCAAAGCGGTCGAGCAAGACGGTGTGTTCCATACACTTGAAGGTGCAGAGCTCGACAAGTGGAAAGAGAAAATCGCGTTCATGGACGCAGATTGGATCGCAAAAGCCGATGCGGCGGGTCTGGATGGTGCAGCCCTATTGGAAGACTTCAAAGCCACTGTGGCCAAGTTTTCTGAGTAACACGACTGGCGGCGTTTGGGGATCTTAACGCCGCTTTACAGCTCGCTGCCTTTAACCTGAGGTATCACGACCGCAAATGTCCCGAGAACGCACAGCGTGACAGGGCATTTGTTGTTCAGGTGTTAGGCAGAGTGCTTTAAAGACCGCTGGGGGGCTATGGTGGAACATCAGTTGAAACGGATTTCGAACGTACTGGCGGGCTTTGCCTGCCTGGTGTTGATGGGGATCATGGCGGTTACCTTTGTGGATGTGGTCGGGCGCTATTTCTTTAACGCGCCGATCACTTTCGCGGTCGAGCTGATCCAGCTGGGCATGGGGCTTCTGGTGTTGTTCGGCCTGGCGATCACAACGCTGCAACGCGGACATATTGCTGTGGATATTGTGGAAACACTGGTGCCCGCCTCGTTTGGAAAGCTGTTTGCCGCCATCGCGGCTTTGTGTGGTTTAGTTTTTATCGGACTGATCGCATGGAGGTTATGGGATCGCGCGTTTAAGTTCATGGATGATGGCTTGGCGACGGATGTCCTGTTCCTGCCAGTCTGGCCCGTCGTGCTGCTTATGGCTTTGGGGGCCAGCGTCGCAGCACTTGTTGCGTTGATCCAAGTGATCCATCCCAGCACAGGACGGCGCGGCTGATGGATCCGTTAACCATTGGAATTCTGGCCTTTGTGGCCCTGTTTATCCTGCTTGTACTGACGGTGCCGATTGGCTTTGCTATGGGGCTATGCGGCTTGGCGGGCATGTCGATGATCATCGGCTTGGCCCCGTCGCTGTCGCTGTTTGGCACCACGGTTTACGAGACAACGGTGACTTATGATCTTTCAATCGTGCCGCTGTTTGTGCTGATGGGGGCCGTCGCGGCACGATCTGGTTTAAGCCAAGAACTATACGGTGCGTTCAACGCTTGGTTTGGTGCGTTTCGGGGCGGTCTGGCCCTGGCCACTGTCGGTGCGTGCGGTGCGTTTGCGGCGATCTGCGGATCATCCGTCGCGACTGCGGCCACCATGTCCAAAGTCGCATTGCCCGAGATGAAGCGCTACAATTACGGCGATGATCTGGCCACCGGGTCGGTCGCGGCGGGGGGCATCATCGGCATCCTGATCCCGCCCTCGGTGGTGTTGGTGCTGTATGGCGTGCTGACCGAAACTTCGATCGGGGACTTGTTTATCGCAGGCTTCTTGCCTGGGGTTCTCACGATATTGGGCTTTATGTTGGTGGTGGTGATTGTCACGCGCCTGAACCCGGCCATTGGGCCTGCTGGGCCACGGGTGTCCTTGGGCGAAAAATTTGCTGCATTGGGCCGCACTTGGGCGATAATCCTATTGTTTGCATTGGTCATCGGCGGAATCTATTTCGGAGTCTTCACCCCAACAGAAGCAGCGGGCATTGGAGCCGTCGGCGCGTTCGTGATCTCGGCGCTGAGACGCCGCTTAAGCCTTGGCAACATCCGCGAAGCTCTGATGGAAACCGTCACCACAACGGCCATGATCTTTACCATTCTGATTGGGGCGCTGACCCTAAACAACCTCATGGTATTTTCTGGCATCGCCGGGGCACTGTCGGGCTTTGTGTCGGGGCTGGATATGCACCCGATGGCAGTGATGGCGGTGATTTTGCTGATCTATTTGGTCATGGGCTGCTTCTTGGACGCGCTGGCAATGATCTTGCTGACTGTACCGATCTTCTTCCCGATCATCACCGATTTGGGGTTCGATCCTGTCTGGTTCGGCGTCATCGTTGTCATGGTGGTCGAATTGGGCCTGATCACGCCACCCATTGGGATGAACGTCTTTGTCATCAAAGGGATGGTGCCGGATGTTAAGCTGTCTGCGATCTATAAAGGGGTGATCCCGTTCGTGATCGCGCAGTTCGTTTTGATCATCATGGTCTTTCTGATCCCCGGCATTGCCTTGTGGTTGCCCGAAACGGCCAGCGCGTTCCGTTAAGCGCCGCGTCCGTCGTGATGGGCGAGCATTGCGCGCACATCTGCTGCCACAACCTTGCCCATCGCGTTGCGGGGTAAAGCCGGCACAAACACCACGCGGCTGGGATGTTTGTAACGCGCAAGTTTGCCGTTTAGACGCGCCAATATCGCCTGCGCCGTGATGGGCTTTGAGGCCACAGCCACCACTATGGGCGTTTCACCCCATTTGGGGTCCGGCATACCGACGACAGACAGCTCTGAAATGCCGGGAGTGTCGCGTAAAATGCGTTCAATCTCGGCGGGATAGATGTTTTCGCCGCCCGAAATGATGATGTGTTTGATCCGGTCCAAGAAGTAGTACTGACCGTTCGTGTCGACCCGCGCGACATCGCCAGTTTTGAACCAGCCATCCTGAATATCGGCTGCTGTTTGGGCGGGATTGTTCCAATATTCCAGCAAAGTATTTGCACCGCGCACCCAAATCTCGCCCGGGTTTTGGTCCTGCCCGTCGGGCCCAACCAGCCTAATATCGCAGGACCCGCGCCGCCCAATCGAGCCAACCGTTGCCATCGCATCCAGATGGGTTTGGTAAATCGCAAATGGCGCGGTTTCTGTCGCGCCATAGATCTGCACCAGAGGGATGCCGCGATGATGCACGGCGTCGATCAGATCCGCAGGCACGTCGGTGGATCCAATCGACAAACATCGCAAACTTCTAAGGTCGGCTTCAGCCCAAATCTTGCTCTGTAATACGGCGCTTAAAACGGTAGGAACAGTGATCGCCGCCTGCACCCGTTGCAGGTCCTGGACCATCGCGTCTGGGTCAAATGTCTGGTGTAAAATTACTGTCGCGCCAATGGAAAAGGCGGGCGTTGGCAGGATGTTTAAGCCTCCAACATGGAAAAGCGGCAACACGTTCAAAACGGTGTCGCCCGGCGTTAAGCCATGGGCCTGCACGGACATGGCCGCATTGGCGATTATCGCGTCTTGGGCCAGAACGACCCCCTTGGGCGCGCCTGTAGACCCCGAAGTGTAGACGATCATCAACGGGTCGGATGTCGCGGCTTCAAGGCGCTTTCCTTGCGGGGTCGCGATGGGCAAGCCTTGTGCCTTTTGTGCAAACGCGTCGTCCCAGAACACCGTTGAAGGGCTACAATCTGTGACAATTGTCGCGATTTCATCATCCGCCAAACGCCAGTTCAGGGGGACAAAAATCGCCCCAATTCGCGCGCAAGCAAAGAGTAAAATGAACACGCGCGGGTTGTTCAAACCATACCACGCCACGCGGTCACCATGCGCAATCCCGCGCTGGGCCAAGTCGGTGACGGCGACGTCGATTTGGGTGGCAAAATCTTTATAGCTCAGCCGTTTACCTAGAAATTCAATCGCGCAGGTGTCCGGATGTTTGGTCGCGCCATCCTGGATCCAGCGATCAATCGTCATCGCTTTCCCCGGGTTGGTACAATGCCCCCTTGCCGAGCATATCCAGACACAGCTCTGCCGTCCAAGGCAGCATCAAGGACCCACAACGGCTGTCCCGATAGAGCCGTTCCAACGGCAAGGATCGCAACATCGACTGACCGCCACAGGTGCGGATCGCCAGTTGTGCTAGCTCATTTGCATTTTCCATCACCGTGTGCTGCGCGACCCATGCGCGCATCAGACTGTCCTGGCTGGGATCGGGTTTGGCTTCGGATATCGCCTGAAACCACACTGCTTTGGTTTGCTCAAGCATCACCCGCATCTGCGCAACAGCAAGCTGTTTGGTCGGATACATGCGACGTTTGACGGGCGGCGTGCCAGGCACTTCGCCGCGCAAATAGCTGACTGTGAAATCATAACAGGCCTGCGCGATCCCAACATAAGCGGGCGTGAGGGTCATGAACATATGTGGCCATCGGCGCGCGGCACTGGGATAGACGCCCATTGGCATCAACTGAGCCTCATCGGGCACAAACACATCCTCAAAAATCAACGTGCGCGAGACGGTGCCGCGCATCCCCAACGGATCCCATTCCCCTTCGACCCGTACACCTTCGGCGTCAGCAGGTACGGCGATATACATCGTATTGCGGCGTGAATGTGCGTCGTTGGGCTGCATCAATGCGGTGCACAGCGCGCCGTAATAATTGGCGTGCCCGGATAGGGAGGCAAAAATTTTCTTGCCATTAATCCGCCAGCCGCCGGCTACCTTCAGCGCAGTTGTGCCAAACGCCTTAAACCCCGCCGCCGCCGCGCCGCCTTCGGAAAAGGGCTGCGCATAGATCTTGCCGTCGTTCAGGATCCGCCCGTAATGCAAGCGCCGCATCGCCTGATGCTGGGCGCGCGTGTCATCGTCAAACTCGAGCTGATCCAGCAGATCACCGGTCCACAAGCAGGACGACACATGCATGTTAAACGTCAGCGCCGTGGCTCCGCAAAACCGTCCGATCTCGGTCGCGGTCAGCATATAGGTTTTCAGATCCGCGCCCAATCCGCCTTCGCTTTTGGGGATGCAAATGCCTAGCAATCCAGACGTGGCCAAGTCATTGTAGTTTTCGGTCGGAAAGCTGGCAGTGCGGTCGTAATGCGCAGCACGCGGTGCAAAATTCGCCGATGCCAAATCCCTGGCCAAGGTCGACAAATCGGCCTGTTGCTGGGTTAATCCCCAGGCGTCAGGTTCGAAAATTGGGGCGATATCGCTCATACCGGTCTCATTTCATTCAAAAAATTTGACAATAGGGCGTTGAACATTTGGGGCTGTTCCTGGTGCAGCATATGTCCGGCCCCGTCGAGCACATGGACCTGCGCATTGGGGATGCGCGCGGCCATTTTTTCCATCGTTTTGACAGGGGCATTGCGGTCCACGGATCCAGCGACCAACATTGCAGGACAGGCCAAATCACCCAGATCACGCGCACGATCAAATGTGACGAGGCACTGCAAAATACCGCGCCAAGTGGCTTCTGGAACACGGGCCAGCGCGGCTTCTATCTGTTTGATTTCTAATGGGTCTGCATCTGGCCCTACCAAATGTGGGGCAGTTTCAGCAGCCATCTGTGCCATGGTTTGACCCTGGTCTAACGGGTCTAGCCGAGCCTTTAGAAACGCCGCTTTGAAACTGTCATCGCGCCCGCCAAACCGTGGCGTTGTGGCCACCAAACTGATCGACGCCACTTGATGCGGAACCCGCAACGCATGATCCAACGCAAGCATCCCGCCAATAGACTGCCCCAGCAGATGGACCGGTCCGCCAAGCCCATCAATCAACGCCTGTAGCCGCTGCGACAAATGGGCAAAATCGGGCGGCATTTGACGAACTTCTGAGGCGCCATACCCGGGCATGTTCCAAGCAACCACGCGGGTGTCGGCAAACGCGCTCATCTGATGGTGAAAGCTGCTCGCATCTGTGCCGATCCCATGCAGGCAAAGCAATGTGCGACTGCCCTGACCTGCCACTTTATAGCTCAGCCCGTCGATCATACCGGCACGCCTTTGCTCACAACAAGGTCCCCATCCAAGCGGATATCGCAGCCCATCATCGGCAAATCAAAATGGCCACGTGTGAAGCGTTTTGCGAACTCATTCGCGCCTGTCGAGTACAGAAAATTTCCGGCCAAAGCGCGTAGTTCAGTGCCATTTAAGTCGTGTTTATCATACATTGTAAGCGCTTCGTAGCGTGCGGCAGGGTTCAGTCCCCAGCCCACATGGCTGGTAGCAAAGGCCAAAGGATCGTCGAAATCCGCAAGGTAGCTGCGCATCAACTTTGCATCGGTGCCTGTGCCGTCGATCTGTGTCACGAAATCGGCATCTAAAGTGAACACCACCTGGGACTCAAAATAGCGTTTAAACGTTAGGTTCAAATCCCCTGGCTGGAACACCAAACGCCCATTGACCGAACCTGCTTTGGGAAAGCTGACGATCAAACCCGCGGGCCAATGCGCCAAGGTACCAGGGCGATCAGTATAGCCCCAAATTCCGACGCTGGCTGCTCCTGTCATATCGACGTGCAACTCTGTTCCAGCATCCGACGTCACTGTCATTTCGGACGCGTTGCGGCAGCGGCCCATCGCCGCGCGGACTGTTGCTTTCATTTTGGGATCCGGCACAAGCCGTGCCAAGATATCGGGATGTTCGTTTGAAATATTCAGGATGCGCGCGCCTGATTGCAGGATCTTTCCAGTTTGGCGCGCATGCATGAGGCCCTCGATCGTTAGGTCAATGACTACATCGGCGGCACATAATTGATCGACAGCAACCGGTGCTGTGTTCAAGGCCTCGCAAGACCCAGTGGATCGAATAATCGGCCCGTCAGGCGCGGAAGGCGAGGGTACAACAAGGGATTTAAACGCCAGCCCCATATCGGCCAAAGCCGCCCTCGCCAACGCAACATTCACACTGCGGGATCCCGTTTCGGACAGCACGACCACCTGTTCGGACGACGTGATCTGACACAACTCAAAAACTTGGCGAAAGGCTGCCTGCCAGCTGGGGTTGTGTTCACTCGAATACATCATCCCAAATGTGTCACAGCCCGCGCTGATTTGGTCAAGATCGTTTCGCTGGACCTGAGACAGTCGCGCCAAAAGGTAGCGCTGGACGGCGCTGTGAAACGCGGGCTAAGTCTGTGGGAACAAACAAAGGTGCACAATGTTTCTGAAAAATGCTTGGTATGTCGCCGCTTGGGATCATGAAGTCACCCGTGAGTTGCAGCAACTCTTGGTGCTTGGTGAAAAGATCTGCGTGTTCCGCACCGAGGCAGGCGATCTGGTCGCCCTTGAAGACGCCTGCCCGCACCGCAAACTGCCTTTGTCGAAAGGCCGGATTAAAGGGGACACGGTCGAATGCGGCTATCACGGGCTGACGTTCAACTGTGTGGGTCAATGCGTTTGGGCGCCGGGGACTGGCGGGATCCCGTCCAACGCCAAAGTGCACGCCTATCCCTTGTACAAGAAATATGGGTTGGTTTGGATTTGGATGGGCAACCCGGCTTTGGCCGATCCTTTAGACATCTTCGAAATCGAAAACTACGATAACCCAGAATGGGGCATCAATCGTGGCGCGGCGATGGAGCTGGATTGTAACTACCTGCTAATGTGCGATAATTTGCTGGATCCGACCCATGTGGCGTGGGTACATCAAAGCAGTTTTGCCGCAGCTGCCACCAAAGATACGCCGCTGCGGATCACCAAAAACGAGACTGGCGTTATCGTGCACCGTTGGATGATGGATCACGAACCGGCCCCGTTTTACAAAAAAGTGGTGGAATTCGAGGGCAATTGCGACCGCCTCCAACATTACGAGGTCCGCTACCCCTCGCATGCCTTGGTCCGTGCTATATTTACCCCGGCAGGCACTGGTGGCCCGGATGGTTCCTTGCACGACAAAACGTTCATCATGGACAGTTACAACTTTATGACGCCCACAAATGAGGGTCAAACGCGCTATTATTGGTTCCAACTGCGCAACATCCGCCCCGATGATGCCGCCCTGTCGCAGATGATGACGGAAGATGTGCAGCATGCCTTTGAAGAAGACCGCGATGTGCTGAACGAGGTTCAAAAAGGCATGAGTAACAAAACCTCGCCCCATATCGACCTACCAATTGATGGAGGCCAATTGCGGTTCCGCCGCCAGCTTCAAGCCATAATCAACGAAGAACAACAAGTCGATCGGCAAATGGCGGAATAAGCGCTTGCCCATTGCGCCATGTCACAAGATTTGAACACTCAGAACCCCGAAAGATCATATGCCCAAATTGAAAATCTCAGCCGCCCAGATGGTCGAAAATGCCAGGAATCGGATCGAAGAAGTCGAGACGCCCGATTTGATCAAAAGGGTCGCCGATCCCAATGTCGTCATCGTCGATATCCGGGATGTGCGCGAACGCCAACGCTCCGGGTTTATTCCCGGATCAGTACATGCACCACGCGGCATGGTCGAATTCTGGGTCGATCCTGACAGCCCATATTTCAAAGAGGTCTTCGGCCAAGACAAAACATATGTCTTTCACTGTGCCAGCGGATGGCGGTCAGCCCTGACAGTGGCAACGTTGCAAGACATGGGGTTCAAGGCCGCACATTTGAAAGAGGGTTTTTCAACTTGGGAAAAACACGGTGGCCCCGTTGAAAAACCTGAACCGCCCTCGAAAGCTTAGCGACAAAGGGCAAGATGACTAATCACTTGCTGCGTTATGTTTCCCAACAGACCAACCCGTCGCATCTGCCAATCTCTCTGTGCCGCGTGCATGCGGCAGCTCTTCCAAAGATGTTCCCATACTGTCATTCCACCGATTTAAGTACCCAAATAACGCTACGACAGCCGTAATCTCAGCAATCGCATCTTCGGACCAATGCGCCCGCAGTCGGTCAGCAACATCATCCGTCACCATATTCGGAACCGAAGCCGCAGCATGCGCAAAAGCCAACGCCGCTTTTTCCGCATCAGAATAATGCGGATTGTTTTCAAATTCATAAACGCCGTTAAGCCGCTCTTCCGAGGCGCCAAAACGTTCCGAGGCCAAAATCATATGTGCCTGACAATACAAACACCCGGATGCAAAACTGGCAACGTAGCCAATCAAGCGTTTGAATTCTAACGTAACTTCGCCGTAATCCGCCATCACCGCTTTGTTAAGCTCAGTATACGCAAGCGCAATCGCAGGGCGGCGCGCCATCGTACGAATAGAGTTCGGGATGCCCCCTAACGTTCCACGAAAAAAAGAAAATTCTTCAAGTAGTTCTGGCTCTAACGCAGCTTCTTCTAAGGCGGGAATAAGTGGCATCCAATG
This sequence comes from Paracoccaceae bacterium, assembly GCA_045106335.1. Taxonomy (GTDB): domain Bacteria; phylum Pseudomonadota; class Alphaproteobacteria; order Rhodobacterales; family Rhodobacteraceae; genus Aliishimia. The sequence goes on from JBGCEM010000024.1 coordinate 93,465, forward strand.
TCTCCTAACTCAGTCAACTCAACCTAAATCCCTGCTAACAAACAAACCAGTGAAGAGTGCGACAGGGGCGCTGGCTTCACCCTCAAACGCTCAGTTGACTGCTTTTCAAGACGCGCACACCACTGATCCGCCACCCGTCCGCAGTCTGCGTCATCGAATATTCCAGCAAAAAAGCCCGACCTGCCGAATCCACGACATCCACATCCTGAAATGTCTGCCCGTTTTCTACACGCAAGTCGCGATACTTTACATCAGAAGGTCGCCAGACCATCGGATACCCTTGCTGAACCATCCGACCAAAATTCTGCGGCGTTCCAAACAAACCTTGAATATTTGGGTGCGCATATTCAAATGCTGTTGTGAAATCATCCACCTGAAAGGCTTCGATTTGACTGGAAATCACGCGCCTTATCTCATCTTGCTGAGCATCCGCGCGGGGCGCAACCATCAAAAAACAAAGCGCAATCGCCAGAATAAAATACCGCATGTGACACCTCTCTCTCTCCACAAAATAGCTAGCGTCGCACACCCTCAAATCAAATTTGTCTTCACTTAGCCTTTAAACTCCGGGAGGTTTGGAGGGCAGCGCCCTCCATGGCCTGTGCGGCCGCGCACAAATAAAAACGCGCGGGCGTAGCCCGCACCAGTCTTTTAAGATCTTAGGTAAGCAAATCCCCGGCAAGTGCCTGATCAATTAAACTGATGGTTTCTTCCACACCATATAGCGCGATAAATCCACCGAACCGAGGTCCCTGAGACGCACCCAACAGAACTTCATACAACGCCGTAAACCAAGCGCGCATAGGGTCAAACCGATCCCGCCCAACTGTATAGACAATCCCTTGCAGTGTTTCGTCATCGCGCGCGCCGTCATGGGCGGCCAAGGCATCGCGTAAAGCGCGCAAAGCCTCCGCCTCAACGTCACTTGCCGCGCGATAGGTTTTGGCTGGCTTCACGAAATCATTGTAATACCGAACAGCAAACCCGGCTGCTTGATCCAGATCAGGATGTGTCTGCGCCGTTGCATCGGGCGCGTAGCGGCGAATGAAGCCCCACAACGTGTCCGTATCCTCAGCCCCTGAAACAGAGGCCAAGTTCAACATCATCCCGAATGGGATCAGCATCGAAGACTGCGGAACATCGCCGCCGTGGATGTGAAACACAGGATTGTTCAACTGTTGCGTCTGATCCTGCCCCTCAAAAGCGCGCAATTGTTGATGGTATTCATCCACCGCTTTGGGAATCACATCAAAAAACATCCGCTTGGCGGTCTTTGGTTTTTGGTACATGAAATATGACAGGCTCTCGGCGCTGGCATAGGTCAGCCATTCGTCAATGCTGACACCATTCCCCGAGGTTTTCGAAATCTTCTGCCCGTTTTCATCCAAGAACAATTCGTATGTGAAATGCTCGGGCTTGCGCTGCCCCAGGATTTCACAAATGCGATCATAGATTGGCGTGTTGGTGGAATGGTCTTTGCCATACATCTCAAAATCGACGCCCAAAGCAGCCCAGCGCGCGCCAAAATCGGGCTTCCATTGCAGCTTCACATTGCCGCCCGTTATCGGCAGGGTCATTTCGCTGCCATCAGGATCATCAAAGGTGATCGTGCCCGCCTTTGCATCCACATTTTTCACCGGCACATACATTACCCGCCCCGTGTCGGGGTGGATCGGCAAAAAGATCGAATAGGTCGCAGCGCGTTCAGGGCGCAGGGATTTAAGCATCACTTTCATGATGTCATCATATTTTTCCGCAGCGCGCAGCAGAACTGGATCAAACTGACCCGAGCGATAGAATTGCGTGGCGGAAATAAACTCGTATTCAAAGCCAAACGTGTCCAAAAACCGCTGCAACATCGCGTTGTTATGCGCGCCAAAGCTGTCATGGGTGCCAAATGGATCCGGGACCGAGGTCAGTGGCTTTTGCAAATGCTCTTCAAGACTGGCGGCATTTGGGACGTTGCCGGGCACTTTGCGCATTCCGTCCAGGTCGTCGGAAAAGCAAATTAGCTTGGTTGGAATATCGGAAATCATCTCAAACGCACGTCGCACCATTGTGGTACGGGCCACCTCGCCAAAGGTGCCGATATGGGGCAAACCCGACGGACCATAGCCCGTTTCAAACAGCACATATCCTTTGTCGGGCGGCGTCTTGGCATAGCGTTTCAAGATCCCGCGCGCCGCTTCAAAAGGCCAGGCTTTGCTGTTCATCGCCGCATCACGCAGGGTGGTCATTTTTTTTACTCTCCAAGCAAACGACATGCACGGAATGCACATGAAGCGGCCACTCCCTATTGTGTGGTCGCCTTGCGGTCAATAACTAGAGGGAAGAGCAGCCCGGTAAAGAAGGAGCCCGCGATGGCCCAGGATAATGTACATGCGATGAGCCCAGAGGATTGTCTGGTCGCTTTAATGATTGCCGTGTCTGCGTCAGATGAGGACATTCGCACCACTGAATTGATCAAAATTCAGTACGCTGTGAATATTTTGCCGGTCTTTTCAGGGTATGACGCAGATCGGATGCAACTGGTCAGCCAAGCGGTGTTTGATTTGTTCGAGCAAGAGGACGGATTGGACGCATTATTTGGTCTTGTACGCGACAATTTGCCTGAAAAGCTGAATGAAACGGCTTATGCACTGGCCTGTGACGTTGCCGCTGCGGATGGTCATTTGGAGGAAACCGAGCTGCGTCTTCTGGAAGAAATTCGCTATGAGCTAAATATTGATCGCCTGCACGCAGCTGCGATTGAGCGCGGCGCTCGGGCGCGGCACACCAGTCTTTAGGACCGTACAAATGGGATTATTTGCGACGCGCCAAAATACCCCAGGCGCGTTTGGCAGGGCTTTCTTGCGAAAAGATCGTTTGACTGGGCTGGGGGTGGGACAACATCATCCGAACTGTAGAAAGTTCTGACATATCAGCGCCTTGGGTCTCAGATATATCAATCAGTTCTAACGCTTCGCGCTGCAACGCTTCATAAAGCGCACCTTGTCGCCAAGCGGCGCGCGCCAATGCCAGAATAAAATCGCAGTACAATCCGCCGGATTGAAGAACTTGGGAGTACTCATCGCGCATCTGGGCCACGATCATCTGTGCCGTCGCGCCCCGTTGCAAGTTAAATACAAAATCATCGGCAACAGCTTGACAGAACCCAAGGCGGTCAATTCCCGGTGTAGTGATTTCGGCTGCGTCTTTCACTAAGGTCGACCCCACGTCGTGCAATTAACTCTTGTTAACAAATTCCAACCCTGACGGGAAGTCCGCATAAATTGCCGTGACGTCAACTTGGACGCGGCGCGCCTGCTTGGTGGGTCCTCTAACGCAGATTTCTTAGCGACTATATAACGTTGCCCAGCGGTCAATTAGGGCCAATTGCAAGGACTTGGCGCGTCTATTCCAGCCTCGGGCCCCTTGTGGGGCTTCTCGGTTGGCTTTGCCAATCCTGGACCGAGACTTTAAATCGGCGGTGAAAATTGCGAAGGCAAGCTCGGTTCCATTGGCTGTTGTGACATAACCAGACAAGGACGACACAAAGTTCAAGGTGCCTGTTTTCGCATCCACTTTCACCGGATGATTCTTTTGTGGTCGCCCTTTTGCGTCGCGCATGGCGATCGGTTTCAGCAAACGACGGAATCCTGCATTTTGTACCCGCACCATAGCTGTACACATGTCATCGGCAGTCATGCGCGAAGCTTCCCCCAGTCCAGAGTGGTCAACCAAAGCGGCGCGGGCCATTCCAAGGTTGGCTTGCGACCAACGGCTCATCTCGCGGCCCGATGCTTTCAAGCTGTTTACCGCGCCTACCCGTTTTTGCGTGGCAGCCAGTCCGACCATCTCGGCAATCAAGTTGTTGGAATATTTCAACATATCGCGCAAAATATCCAGCAGAGGCTGGCTGGAATGTGTTGCAAGGACAATGCCGGTGGGCGCGCGCGACACAGTTTTGGCGGAAGGCAGAACGAAGCCATGGCGGCTCGCCATCGGGCGAAACACATCTGCTGCGTAAAGCCCCTGTAACGGCACAGGCAGCCAGCGCGCACCGTCTTTGCCCAAAGCGCGCCGCGACACGGTCCACTCATCGCGCGCAGGCGTCGATTTATAGGTGTAAACAGGCACGTCGCGATTAACGATCTGCATGCTTGCGGTCGTTACATCGGGGCGATATTTCGCAGTGCGGGCGTCCAGAGTGACTTTGTAGCCGTTCGAACCGCGTCGCCATTCGAAATGCACCCGGTTAAAATTCAACGCCATTCCCGAGATCGCCGGGTTATAGCCGACGTGATCAGGTTGGCCGGAATCAATGCTATGGATCCGGGGCAAAGCGCGGTCAAAAATCAAAAATTTGCCCTCAACGCCACGAATGCCTTTTGCTTTCAATTGCGCCGCCAAGTTCGCTAAATCGGTACTATCAAGCGTTGGATCCCCGCCCCCCATCAGCACCAAATCGCCTTGTACAATTCCGTTTGTCACACCCCCAGTTGCAACAAGTGTGGTAAAGAACCGGTGCTGTGCGCCCAAATTATCCAGTGCATATAATGCCGTTACGGATTTGGTGACGGACGCCGGGGGTGCCGCGCTTGCGCCATTGCGGCTTTCCAAACGACGCCCTGTTGCAATATCCGCGACTGCAAAGTTGACGTTTCCGCTGAGTTTCGCGGATTGGATAATGTCCTCTGATCCTTTGATAACGGGGGCTACAGCTTTGCTGCCACGCGCAGGGGGGCGTTTTGAACGCGCCGGTGCGTCGGCATAGGCGGGCAGCGCAACGCTGGCCAGTGCTGCGGATAAAAAGACCCGCCGGGAAATCAAATGCGTCATGGCTTCAAATTTCGCATGCTGGACGTTTCAGAACAAGCCGACCTCTGCCTCATTTCGTCAGTCTATAAAAGATGTTATTGGGCTGCGTCATGCGGTTTCGTGGTGTATCTTGGCTTTATTTAGATAGCGCTGCTTGAACTCGCGCAAGTCTGATCGCTTTCATCGGGCTTAGTTTGACCGTATGCGCTTTAGCTTTGCCACTGCCCGGCCGCACGAATCGCAGTTGAACTGTGATTGACCATCGGCATATTCACAAAGCTCCAGGCCGGGGATTGTGCGTGACCAAGAAGCTGTCCCCATCGACCCGGAATGCGGTAGTTTTGATACAGCTTGGCCGCGATGCTCATCCGGGCGCGCAGCCGATCACCGGGCCTTGCCAACACGCCAACGGGCACGTTTTCCATGATCCAATGCCAATCCTGCCAGCGGTGAAATTGCGCCAGATTATCAGCCCCCATCAGCCACACAAAACGGACCCTGGGATTACGCATTTGCAGGCCTGCCAAAGTCTGCGCGGTGTAGCGCGTGCCCAATTGTGCCTCAAGATCAGTGACATGAACCCGAGGGTGTTGCATGACAGTTTGTGCATGAGCCAGCCGACGGGCCAGGGGCGCGGGCCCTTTGGACTTGAGCGGATTTCCAGGACTGACCAACCACCAAACGTGGTCCAAACCAAACCGCTTTAACGCCTCACGGGTAATGTGCACATGTCCCAAATGCGCAGGATCAAAGGATCCGCCCAAAAGCCCGATCACTTGGCCGGGACGCGTCATGGGGTGTTGTATCGCCATGGCGCCTTTGTGACGCTGTGTGGGAATAGGATCAATATCAGACTGACAGGTGGTCTTGGAATGTGCCATGTCGCTGTGCTAGATCAGGCCCGTGTAGACGACTGTAATTCGGAGCTTTGTTATGAAAGCCAGCCTGTTCGGACTTATATTGGCGTTGTTAAGTCCGTTCGTTGCCATCATGGCGCGCGCCGATGCAGAAGATGACGCGGCCTATATCGCGTCTCAGATCATTTCCCGTGCCAAATACGAGGCCGCCTTACAAGCGCAAAGCCCACAGATTCTATCGGCGTTTGAAAGCACATTTCAGGACAAAGGTATTTCCGTAACAGATATCGCCGCGTTTTCTGAACTTTTGATGGGTGAGTTTATTGACGAATATGTGGAACACACCCGTCGGGATACGGCTGAAATCTATAAGTCCATGTTTTCGCATCAAGATCTTGCAAAAATTGCCGAATTTTACGGCACTCCCGCAGGCCAGGCTTTGTTGGCGCGCACCACGGATATCAATATCCAAAGTTCAGATCTAAGCCGTCGGGCCGGGATCGAAGCCGGGCGACGGGCGGGCCCGCGTGTGGCCCAACGTTTGGAAATCGAAGGGATCATCGTGGGTGGTGATCCGGACCTGACGCAAAAGCTGATAGACGTGCTGCGTTAGCGCCATTGCCCCAAGACACCGGCTCGGCTATCTAGCGGCGCAATACCCGCAATTTCAAGGAGCGCCCACATGGCTGCCAATCAATTCGTGTACTTCATGGACGGCGTATCCAAGCAATATCCTGGCGGTAAAAAGGTGTTTGAAAACATACGCCTGAACTTCTTGCCTGGTGTGAAAATTGGGGTTGTTGGGGTGAATGGTGCGGGTAAGTCCAGCCTGATGAAGATCATGGCGGGGCTGGATAAGGATTTTACTGGTGAAGCCTGGGCCGCTGAAGGCGCCAAGGTCGGCTATCTGCCCCAAGAACCCCATCTGGACCCAGAGCTGAATGTCCGCGAGAACGTGATGCTGGGCGTTGCCGAAAAGAAGGGCAAGCTGGACCGCTACAACGAAGTGGCGATGAACTATTCTGACGAAACTGCCGATGAAATGGCGCAGCTTCAGGACGAAATTGACGCTGAAAACCTGTGGGATCTGGACAGCCAGATCGACGTCGCGATGGAGGCCCTGCGCTGTCCCCCTGATGATGCCGATGTGACGTCGCTATCTGGCGGCGAACGTCGCCGGGTCGCCCTTTGCAAGCTATTGTTAGAAGCGCCTGACATGCTGCTGTTGGACGAACCGACCAACCACCTGGATGCGGAAACCATCGCTTGGCTGCAACAGCACTTGATTGATTACAAAGGCACAATCTTGATCGTCACGCACGACCGCTACTTCTTGGATGACATCACCGGCTGGATCCTGGAACTGGATCGCGGGCGCGGCATTCCATACGAGGGCAACTATTCCGCGTGGCTCGAACAAAAGGCCAAACGTTTGTCCCAAGAAGCGCGCGAAGACAAATCCCGCCAGAAGACGCTTGAACGCGAATTGGACTGGATCCGGCAGGGCGCCAAAGCGCGTCAGTCGAAATCCAAAGCCCGGATTGCCGCCTATAATGATCTGGCCAACCAGTCCGAGCGTGAAAAGCTGGCCCGCGCCCAAATTGTCATCCCCAATGGGCAACGTTTGGGTGGTAAAGTGATCGACGTCGAAGGCCTGAAAAAGGCGATGGGCGACAAGTTGTTGATCGAAGATCTGACCTTTTCGTTGCCACCGGGCGCGATTGTTGGTGTGATCGGGCCCAATGGCGCAGGAAAGTCCACCCTGTTTAAGATGTTAACAGGCCAAGAATCGCCCGATGCGGGCACAGTTGATTACGGCGACACGGTGCAACTGTCTTACGTTGACCAATCCCGCGATGATTTGGCGGATGGTGATACCGTGTGGCAGGCGATTACAGGTGGTGCGGAAATTATTGAGCTGGGCGATGCCTCGATGAATTCGCGCGCCTATTGCTCGGCGTTCAACTTCAAAGGAGGGGACCAGCAGAAGCCGGTGAATTTGCTGTCCGGCGGGGAACGCAATCGCGTTCACATGGCGCGGCTGCTCAAAGAAGCGGGCAACGTGTTGTTATTGGACGAACCGACCAACGATTTGGATGTGGAAACGCTGCGCGCACTAGAAGACGCCTTGGTGGATTTCGCAGGCTGCGCCGTTGTGATTTCGCACGATCGTTTCTTCCTGGACCGCATTTGTACGCATATCCTCGCTTTCGAAGGCGAGGCCCATGTGGAATGGTTTGAGGGCAACTTCGAAGAATATGAAGAAGACAAAAAGCGCCGTCTGGGTGCGGATGCACTCGAGCCTAAGCGTCTGAAACATAAGAAATTTATGCGGTAAGTCGAGCGCGCTTTGGTGCTTGCCGCGTGGTTTAAGCACGGGCGCAGGCTTGTTCGTCAAACTGCACGTCCCCATGTTAACAGGATGAAACGACGTACATTTACCCTTGGTCTAGGCGCGGCTGTTGCTGCGCCGACTGTGCCTTTGGCGCATATATTGCCGACACGTGCCGGCAGTGGCGCTCAGATGAAAACTGCTGCCCTTTTGGCGCGCGCGCACAATCATTGCACGTTGGATATGTTGATGCGGCACCTCAAAGTGCCGTTGCAGACAGCGCGGGAAATTCAAACCCGGCTGGTACAACAAGGGATCATCACAGCCCCCATTGGCGGCGCATCGATGGCGGTTCATCCATTGAACACCTATTGTGTGCCCAAAGCTGCGTATAAAACATCCAATTATGTCCATGAGGCCGCTGATTTAGACCGCAAATTGCGGGCCGTGCTAAAGCGAATTGACCCAGAGCCCGGCCCGGAAGACTTGGACTTGAACACCCGTGTTTAACGGGCAACGATACACGCGAAAAGGGTGCCGACGTTGGGTTGCGCAACGTAAGGTGATTCTCTTTCACCAGCAAAACACTGGATTCGGGCTGTGAATTATGTATTTGACGCGACTTGAAAGGTATACAATCTGTTCGCAAGGCTGCTGCCAGCTTAAAGAAGCTGAAATAACAGGCGAAAATAGGCTGTTTTAAGGGAATTGTCTCAAAATACTTGCCAAAGGGGGTCTGACGGCCCATATCGTCCACAGCTACTCATCTTATTCGACCACTGTCTTCCTACTCAGGCTGCAGTCTTTCGATCCAAGACGACAACAGCCCAGGTGCCGCAATCATGGGGGCACCATCCAAAATAGGAGACACGGATATGGCCACTGGCACCGTGAAATGGTTCAATACAACTAAAGGCTTCGGCTTTATCGCACCAGAAGATGGCGGCAAAGATGTGTTTGTACACATCAGCGCGGTCGAGCGTTCGGGTTTGACCGGCCTCGCCGACAACCAAAAAGTCAGCTATGAGCTGCAAGCAGGCCGTGACGGGCGCGAAAGCGCAGCGAATATCGAATTGCTGTAAAGAATTATGCCTGGGCCTTTTTGGCCCGGGCACCCTTGAACCCTTGATTAACTGAGGGTTACATTTACTTCCCTACATTTTATTAAAACGGAACCGCTTTTGGCGGAATGAATGTTGTCGGTTTGGACGTTTCTTGGATCCTATTGCCGGTTAACTAAAATTGAAATTAATTTGGCCCTGGGCGAATGTAACGCGATTTTAATAAGCCTTAATTTTCGCGCATTCGTTTTCAATCGTCTTTACAAGAAATTAACTTTCTGGGGGCTAGGCTGACCTATCGGAAAAATAGGGGTCTACAAGCGTGGCAGGTATAGCACTTATTCTAAGCAGCTTTCTTGGCGTCCTCAGCGGTGTTTTTTGCATGGTCGTGTTTGACGCAAGTGTTTGGCAAGGGTGTTTGGTTTACTTCACCGTCGCCATGACACTGACACTTATCAACCTGTCCGCGGCTTTCTTCGCGCGGGCAGCCGAGCCCAATGGGTTCGACTCGATGGAAGATCTGGAACAGTGGGAAGCCTGGCATGAAGATGAAAATTGGCTTGAAGCTGCCGCCGAAGAAACTTTGAACAAAACGGCCAAAAGTTACGCGCAGCGCCGCGCTGGGTAATGCGCCAATTTTGTCCTTTGGCTAGAAGTCACTGTTTCAAAGCATGGTGTAGCAAGTACACTTTCGATCAGGGAAGTATCCGAAGAAGGGCCTGAGGTTTCTGAAACACAAAAAGGCACCGGATTTCGGCGCCTTTTTGTAACTGTAAAGAGTTTTGGTTTAAAATACTTGCTGGATCAGCAACAAGCTAGGTGCCAGGAACGCAAAGCCAATGCAGAACATCTGCGCAGCCTTGCCTGCTTTGGCGAAAAGACCGTCACCTGTGACTTCTTCGCCAAACGCATCCCAAGCAAACATCAGTGTTAGGCCCTCACCTTCACGATATTGGCGCTGTAGTTTGATGCTGGCCATCGCACGATCATAAATCTCTTGCTGGCGCTCGCGTTCGGCCAAAAGCCGATCCATGTTTTCCATGTTTGTCATAATATATCGTCCCTTGTGGCCGGATGTAATTAAAGATGGGGTTTACGGCGCAAAAGTCCAGAAAAAAGAAGGCACCAAATCCGGCGCCTTCTTCAAATTTTAACTGAATAGCGGGATTTTGCCGTTATTGGAGTGCCTTGTCCGAAATGGCATGCGTCCACGCCCCTTCAGGTGCTTTGGTGATCACAGGATCCGACCCCCCAGCCAACAAAGATGCAACTGTCCGTTCATAATCTGCAACATCCAACGCGCCGTTTGACCCGGCCGTCAGCTTGGCAACTTCACCCATCATCCGAACTTGGTGCGCCTCGGTTTGCGCCCCGGTTTCGTCATTGTCCAAAACAATCAGCGCAGCTTCTTCTGGATTTTCCTCTGCATATTTCCAACCCTTCATCGATGCTTTCACGAACCGGACCATTTTGTCTTGAAAGGCTGCGTCTTCCAAGTTGTCTTCCAGCACGTATAGCCCGTCTTCCAACGTTGCGACGCCCTGCTCTTCATATTTGAACAGGGTCAAATCCTCAGGCGTAAGACCTGCGTCGATGACCTGCCAATACTCGTTGTAGGTCATGGTCGACACACACGCGGCCTGTCCGTTCAGGATGGGATCGACGTTAAAGCCCTGCTTTAAGACCTCAACACCTACGTCGGATCCGTCCGTCGGTAGACCAAGCTGGCTCATCCAGCTGAGGAATGGAAATTCGTTGCCAAAAAACCAAACGCCTAAAGTTTTGCCTGCAAAATCATCCGTGCTTGTGATGCCTTCATCCTTACGGCATGTCAGCATCATTCCCGAAGACTTAAATGGCTGTGCGATATTTACCATTGGCAACCCTTTTTCGCGCGCAGCCAGAGCAGCAGGCATCCATTCCACTGTGACATCCGCACCGCCACCAGCCAGAACTTGCGTCGGAGCAATGTCAGGGCCGCCCGGTTTGATCGTGACGTTCAGGTCCTCTTCCGCGTAAAAGCCTTTGTCCAAAGCAACATAATAGCCCGCAAACTGTGATTGCGTCACCCATTTCAGTTGCAAGGTCACGTCATCTGCCGCCCAAGCTGATCCGGCCATCAACGACAGTAAGGTCGCACCCGCAGTTGATTTGAAATTCATAACGTCTTCTCCTTGTTGGTTTTATTTTGATTAACTTCGTTGCGATGGATGCCAGAATGTCAAACGCCTTTCAGCCCAAGCCACCAATCCATAAAAGGCCGACCCAATCATCGCGGCGACGGCGATTTCAGCCCAAACCAGATCAATTGACAAGCTTCCAACGCCAGTCGAGATCCGAAATCCCATCCCCCGCGTCGGCGAGCCAAAATATTCTGCAACGATCGCCCCGATAAGCGCTAAGGTCGTGGCAATTTTTAGCCCGTTGAAAATAAAGGGCATCGCCGCAGGTAGACGCAGCTTCATTAATGTTTGAAAGTAGCCAGCTGCATAGGTGCGCATCAGATCACGTTGCATGGTATCTGTTTCTCGCAAACCTTGCACCGTGTTCACCAGGATCGGAAAAAAGACCATTACGACCACTACAGCCGCTTTTGATTGCCAATCAAACCCAAACCAATTCACCAAGATGGGCGCCACGCCAACAATGGGCAAGGCCGCGACGAAGTTCCCAATTGGCAATAATCCGCGTGTCAAAAACGAAGACCGATCAATCAAAATGGCACATAGAATGGCAGTGATAGCGCCAATTATGTAACCGCGAAGCGCACCTTTCACCACGGTTTGTTTCACGTCCTCCCATAGGATGTCTGTCGAATTCATAAACGTGTTTGCGACCATAGTTGGCGGTGGAAGAATGACTTGTGATACGCCAAGTCCGCGCACCAACCCTTCCCAAATCACCAGCAAGGTCACACCAAAGATCACAGGTACAGCAATCCGAATAGGTAACGTGCGAGATATCGAAGACTGCGCCAATATGACGTTCAAAGCCCAGGCACCCATCCAAAATACAAAAGCAAAAACCAGCCAACTCATGATCGTAGCCCCATACGACGCAGTGTAAGTTTTTGAGTCAGATCCAAGACACTCACCAAAACGCCCGCAAGTAACGCAGCCGCGAACAGCGCTGACCAAATCGCCAACGGTGTGCCGAATTGATCGCCAATCAAAATACGCGCACCCAAGCCAGAAATCGCGCCAGTGGGCAGTTCACCAACAATCGTTCCGACCAAAGCAGCGGCAATCCCAACCTTAAGCGATGTAAACAAATAGGGCACTGACGCAGGCAGCCGCAGCTTCAAGAACGACTGCAAACCGGTTGCATTATAGGTTCTCAGCAAATCTAACTGAGCCACCTGCGGCGCGCGTAAACCCTTCACCATGCCGACAAGTACCGGAAAATAACATAAATAAGCCGCGATAATTGCCTTTGGAAATCCACGCCCATCAATACCAAGCTGCCCGGACACGACAATAATCATTGGTGCCAAAGCAACAATCGGTATCGTCTGACTGATAATCGCCCACGGCATCAGGCTCATATCTGCGACACGACTATACACAATCGCAATTGCACCGCAGATGCCCAAAGCGGTACCAAGCAGAAATCCCCAAAGCGTGCTCTGCAGCGTTACCCAACTGTGATACACTAACGACCGCTTCGACCAAGTGCGTCCCCGTTGCACCATCGCCCCCGTCGTCTTCCAAAACTCACCACCAACCTGCGCAGGCGTCGGCAATCGGGGACGTTTTAGATCGTAACCGGCCGATACATGCGCACGATTGTAAAACATCAACGTCCAAACCGATACGTCCCGCCGAACCACAGACCCTTCAGGCACAATGACAGCACCCCCACGCTCGGCTTGATCTAACGCCACACGGATGTTCATCGGTGCGACCGACACGTACCACACGCCAAGCAAGACCGCCAAAACTGTCAAAACTGGCAATAGGGTCTTACGCAAACCGGCTTTCCTTCACTTGGCAAGTTAAACTCCGGGGGTTCGGGGGCTGGCCCCCGTCCATACTCAAACAATCTGCGCGAACATCAGTCATGAGAATGCCCAGCCCGCAAACCTTCCCGCACCCGATGGGCCACTTGCAAAAACTCGGGGGTTTCTCGAATCTCTAAAGGACGATCTTTGGGCAGAGGGCTGTTAATCACATCTGTTATTCGTCCAGGACGTGGCGACATCACAACGATTTTAGTGCTCAAAAATACCGCCTCGGGAATCGAGTGGGTTACAAATGCGATTGTCTTTCCCGTGCGTGACCAAAGCTGCAAAAGCTGCTCGTTCAGGTGGTCCCGCACAATCTCATCCAGCGCGCCAAATGGTTCATCCATCAACAGAATATCGGCGTCAAAGGCCAAAGCCCGCGCGATTGAGGCTCTTTGCTGCATCCCGCCAGACAGTTGCCAGGGAAACTTCTTTTCAAACCCCACCAGATCCACCAGCTCAAGCGTCTTGGCCACGCGGTCTGTTTGCGCTGCTTTATCATAGCCCATGATTTCCAGTGGCAGCCGGATATTCCCACCGATCGTGCGCCAAGGATACAGCCCTGCCGCTTGAAACACATACCCATAAGCCCGCGCCAGCCGCGCATCCCGGGCAGACACACCATTCACCATGATTGTCCCACCCGTGGGTTGTTCTAAATCCGCCATCACCCTTAAGAACGTCGTCTTCCCGCAGCCTGATGGGCCGATGAAAGAAACAAAATCACCCTGTTCGATACTTAGGTCTACGCCTTTCAAAGCGAGGACAGGGCCGTCATTGGTCTGAAACGTTAGATCCAGACCTTTTGCGCAGATTACAGCCACTTTGGTCTAACCTACACGCCAGTTGCGGGGATGCCGCTGCGCTCGACTGGACGTGGCGCTGTCAGATCTTTCCAAGCGGAAAGGGCGCGGTTGGTCACGCCATTGCCTTCACGTGCCACGAATTTACCGTGACCTTCTTGCGTGTGAATTTCACCGTCCTGCACAGCGACGTGGCCGCGTGTCAGGGTGAAGCGCGGCAGGCCTTTGACCTTTTTTCCTTCAAAAACGTTGTAGTCGATGGCGGATTGCTGTGTGCTGGCAGCGATGGTCTTTTCCTTTGCAGGATCCCACACGACCAGATCTGCATCCGCGCCCACAAGCACCGCGCCCTTCTTGGGATAGCAATTCAGGATCTTTGCGATATTGGTCGAGGTCACAGCAACAAATTCGTTCGGGGTCAAACGGCCTGTTTCAACACCGTGGGTCCACAGCATTGGCATGCGATCTTCAAGCCCACCCGTACCGTTTGGAATTTTCGAAAAATCGCCAACGCCAGTGCGTTTTTGCTCGGTGGTAAAGGCGCAATGGTCTGTCGCCACAACCGATAAGGATCCCGATTGCAGTCCGGCCCACAGGCTGTCTTGGTGCTGTTTGTTGCGGAAGGGCGGGGACATCACGCGGCGGGCGGCATGGTCCCAGTCTTGGTTGAAATATTCGGATTCATCTAAGGTCAGGTGCTGGATCAGCGGTTCTCCCCAGACACGTTTACCCTGTTGGCGTGCGCGGCGGATGGCTTCGTGGGACTCTTCGCAGGACGTGTGGACCACGTACAAAGGCACGCCAGCCATATCGGCGATCATGATCGCGCGGTTGGTGGCCTCGCCTTCAACTTGAGGCGGGCGCGAATAGGCGTGCCCCTCCGGGCCGGTATTGCCCTCGGCCAGAAGTTTGGCGGTCAGCTCTGCAACGACATCGCCGTTTTCCGCATGTACCATCGCAATCCCACCCAGCTCAGACAGTCGGTTGAAAGAGGCGAACAGCTCGTCATCATTCACCATCAACGCGCCTTTATACGCCAAGAAGTGTTTGAACGTGTTGATGCCGCGGTCTTTGATGACACTTTCCATTTCGTTAAAGACTTGCTCGCCCCACCAGGTGACCGCCATGTGGAAGGAATAGTCACAATTGGCGCGGGTCGATTTGTTGTCCCACATCTGCAACGCGTCATGCAGACCTTGTCCCGGTGCCGGCAACGCGAAATCAATCACCATTGTCGTCCCACCCGCTAAGGCCGCCCTGGTGCCAGATTCGAAATCATCGCTGGAATAAGTGCCCATGAACGGCATTTCCAAATGCGTGTGTGGATCGATCCCGCCGGGCATCACAAGGCATCCCGTTGCGTCCAGCTCTTTGGCCCCCGACAGGTTCGGACCAATTTCGACGATCGTCCCGTTTTCAATCAAAACATCCGCTTTATAGGTCAGATCTGCAGTGACGATGGTTCCGTTTTTGATGACTGTGGACATGAGCGAGCAGGCTCCTTTGGTGTCAGAATGGGCCCTTTACGGGCGATGAGTGCAGGTCGCGCGATTTTAAACCGAGCTAAAACAGCCGATAGCAGACCCGTGAACACCAATATCCAGCAGGCCAAAATCACTTTCAACACATAACGAAAAGTATCCCTTGCGGGGCATGTAAACCACACGGTGATCGCCATTGGGCCGCGTAATCGCCCAACATTTCTGCAAGATGCCAGCCGAAAATTGCACCCGCGCCTCGCGTGGTTTGCGCAAAACAGCGCGGAAGGCGCGCAATGTTGCCTGTTCTATGATTGTGTCGCTGGGGTAGTCGGCGATTTCGTGCTGGACCAATTCCGCGATCCGTTCCGGGATCGACATGTTTACATTTAGGATCATGACACAATCTCGGCTGTGTCCACCACGGCATGAAACAGCACGTCTGTGCCCGCCGTGGCCCACTCTTTGCTAATTTCTTCGGCTTCATTGTGGCTAAGACCATCAACGCACGGGCACATCACCATAGCAGTGGGTGCGACATCATTGATCCAACAGGCATCATGACCCGCGCCCGAGACGATATCCATATGGCTGTACCCCAACCTTTCAGCAGCGCTTCGGATGGCACTGACGCAGGTTTCGTCAAAGGCGGGGGGATCAAACTGACCGACGATGTGGCAGTCGAACGTGACGCCAATATCCGCACACAGCTTTGGCGCGCGTTCCATTAATTCGTCCACCATCGCGTTCAATTTATCCAAGATGTGCGTGCGCATATCGATGGTGAACACAACCTTGCCGGGGATGATATTGCGCGAATTGGGATAAAGATCGACATGCCCAATCGCCCCCACGGCATTGGGCTGGTTTTTCATCGCGATCTCATGCACCAGCTCGGTCACCAGCGCGAGCCCACGGCCCGCATTTTTGCGCATATGCATCGGGGTTGATCCGGTGTGGCTTTCTTTGCCTGTGATCGTACACTCAATCCAGCGCAGCCCTTGGCCATGGGTGACAACGCCAATGTCTTTGCCCTCGGCTTCTAGGATCGGACCTTGTTCAATATGCAGCTCAAAAAAAGCATGCATTTTGCGAGTCCCCACGGGCTCATCACCCTTCCAACCAATGCGCTCTAACTCATCGCCAAAACGCAAGCCATCCGCATCGACCCGGTCATTGGCCCAATCCAGCGTGTGCTTGCCTGCAAACACACCCGAGGCCAGCATCGCCGGGGCATAGCGCGTGCCCTCTTCATTGGTCCAGTTCGTGACCACAATAGGATGCTTTGTCTTGATCCCTAAGTCGTTTAAACTGCGAAGAATTTCCAAACCACCCAACACACCGAGGACACCATCATATTTCCCGCCTGTAGGTTGCGTGTCTAAATGACTACCCACATATACAGGCAGCGCGTCCGGGTCCGTGCCCTCGCGGCGCGCAAACATATTGCCAATCTGATCCACACCCATGGTGCATCCAGCCTCTTCGCACCAGCGCTGGAACAGATGACGACCTTCGCTGTCTGCATCGGTCAGTGTCTGGCGATTGTTGCCTCCCGCAATCCCAGGCCCGATCTTGGCCATCTCCATCAAGCTGTCCCACAACCGATCCCCATTGATCCGCAGATTTTCGCCCGGTGCCGCCATTGTCTTCCCCAGTGTTGACCATCCCAAAGTACAGTCTGGTTTTTTACCATTTGGTAAAGTAACACTCATCACGTGACGCAGTTCTGTCAAGAAGTCCTTTTGACGAAGATCCAAAATCTGTGAGACCCGCCCTATATTCGTGCGACGAGCCCTTCATGACAAACGCATCATCAAAGAAACCCAGCCGCATCCAGCAGCGCAATCGGCATAAGATCTTGGATGCCGCTTTGGATGTCTTTTCTGCCCATGGTTATCGCGGGGCAACGTTGGATCTGATCGCTGAAGCAGCTGGGTTATCAAAGCCAAATATATTGTATTATTTCAATGGCAAAGAAGACATCCACATCACCTTGCTAAATCAATTGATGGAAACTTGGTTGGATCCTTTGGTCGAAATGGACCCCGAAGGCGATCCTCTACAAGAACTTTTGGGTTATGTGCAGCGGAAACTGGATATGGCGCGTGATTTGCCCCGGGAATCACGTCTTTTCGCGGGTGAAATTCTGCAAGGTGCGCCGCGCATGGGGCCGCACCTAGAATCGGGGCTTAAGCCGCTGTTTGATGAAAAGTGTTCCTTGATTGAACATTGGATGAAGTCCGGGAAATTGGCTAAATCTGACCCACAGCATCTGATCATGTCCATTTGGTCCACGACCCAGCACTATGCCGACTTTGACGCGCAAGTTCAGGTTTTATTGGGGGATCAGCGCGATGATCGGGCTGATAAATTCCTTGCTAAACTATTTCGCAAACTGCTTGAGCCAGAAAATTAACCGTTGATTTACCAGAGGCGGTAGAAATGCTGGCGCCGTGGGTTTTGTTCAATATTCTTTCATACATTACGGGTGGCGGGCGTTCTTAGTGGGTAATCCATGGAGCAGCGCATATGAGTTTGATTTCAGGCCTTGGCATCATGCCAGTGGTACAAAATACACAAGCGTCAGCGGCAGATGCTGCGGTGCAAGATAATCAGGCACAACCTGCGGTGGCTCAACCGAGCGAAAGCCAAGACAGTGCGTCAGCTCAATCTGACAGCGGTGGGCAATCGCAAGGGCAGGCCTTCGCGCAGACGAATCCAGGGCAGACCCGGTTTAATGATCGCATGTTGTCCAAAGCCGATAGCGAAAGTGTGGTGAAGGCTGAATTCGCTGCAGAACAGGCGGAACAAGATATCAGCGCCGCTGAAACGCAGGTGCGCGATGCTGAATTTACATCCCAAACAGACGATAAAATCGCTGCTTTGGTGGAAGATCTTAAAATCGTTCAACCTGCGGCAAAGCCCGATCTGACGGCGATAGAACAGACGACCGATAGCCCAACCACCGCGTCTGATGAACGTGCGACCAACGCAACAGCGGCCCCAGTATAACGGGACAGTTCCGCCTTTTTCGGAGATAGAATTATGGAAATCCAACCGGTCTCAGTCCCTATGCAGCCACCGATAGCGAGACCTGCGCCAATCGAGGTTGCAGCGCCAGCGGACACGGCCGCACAATCAGATCAAGTTACACCGAAACAGGCCTCGGCTGATCCGATACCTGCAGAAACCCCACCGGCGATCACGCCTGAAGAACTGGCCATCCGCGCTGCATTTCAAGCGCAGCTAGAGACGCAAAAACTGATGTCGATGATCAATGACCCTGAAGATCTAGTGTTGCCCGATGCGCCTGATTTATAGGGGTTATTCTGCCGCGGTGCTCGACGGGTTGTTCGGATGAGTGGTCCAGTTGGCATAGTCTGCTTCTACCGGTTTGCCGGTACGTGGATCGACACTGCCGACTGGCATTTCTTCCATGGTGATGCATCCCTCAACAGGACAAACGTTGACGCAAAGGTTGCAAGCAACACATTCTGCGTCAACTACCTCAAACACACGTTCGGGCGACATTGAAATTGCTTGATGCGAGGTGTCTTCGCAGGCGGCATAGCAGCGTCCACATTTAATGCAGGCCTCTTGGTCAATCTTTGCCTTGGCAACGTAGTTCAGATCCAAATACTGCCAATCGGTGACGTTGGGCACTGCGCGTCCGACGACATCAGCGACCGAGCTATGGCCCTTTTCATCCATCCATTGGCTCAAGCCTGTGATCATTTCTTCAACGATCTTAAAGCCATAGGTCATAGCTGCCGTGCAGACCTGCACATTGCCAGCCCCAAGAGCCAAAAACTCTGCTGCATCTCGCCATGTGGTGACGCCTCCGATACCGCTAATTGGCAATCCTTGGGTGTCTGGGTTGCGCGCGATTTCGGACACCATACTTAGTGCGATAGGTTTGACTGCCGGACCGCAATAGCCGCCATGCGACCCCTTCCCGCCGATTGAGGGTTCCGGGGACATGCTGTCCAGGTCGACAGAGGTGATAGAGTTGATGGTGTTGATCAAGCTGACCGCATCTGCGCCGCCATTTTTCGCGGCTAAGGCTGGCTTGCGCACATCAGTGATGTTGGGTGTTAATTTCACGATGACGGGTCGGTCATAATATTGCTTACACCAGCGCGTCACCATCTCAATATATTCAGGGACCTGGCCGACAGCGGCACCCATGCCGCGCTCACTCATGCCGTGGGGACAGCCAAAATTCAGCTCGATTCCATCGGCATTTGTTTCTTGAACCCGGGGCAGGATCGCTTTCCAAGCGGCCTCTTCACAAGGCACCATGATCGAAGCGATAAGCGCGCGATCCGGGTAGTCCGCTTTGACGCGCGCCATTTCTTCTAGGTTCACTTCTAAGGGGCGATCTGTGATCAATTCGATATTGTTCAGCCCCAAAAGGCGCCGATCCGCACCATAGACAGCGCCGTATCTTGGGCCATTCACATTGACGACGGGCGGGCCTTCTGAGCCTAGCGTTTTCCAAACGACTCCGCCCCAACCCGCTTCAAAGGCGCGGCGGACATTATATTCTTTGTCGGTTGGCGGGGCCGAGGCCAGCCAAAACGGGTTTGGCGTTATGATGCCGCAGAAATCTGAACTTAGATCGGCCATTAAGACTCTCCCATCAATGTCGCGTGAATATCTATGGCCGCGTCACGCCCTTCTGCGACGGCAGTGACGGTCAGATCATCACCGCCACTGGCACAATCCCCACCGGCCCAAACACCTTGTGCCGACGTTCGACCCGGGCCTGTGACCTTGATTTTGCGCCCATCTAAGTCCGGCAGACCATCGCCCGTGAGGGTTTGGCCAATCGCACACAGCAACTGATCCGCATCCAGTCGCATCGTCTCGCCTGTGCCTTGCATTTTGTGATCCACATATTCGAATTCGACCTCACGCACCGACCCGTTTCCATGCACGCGCGTGGGCACGACATGGGTTATGATCCGCACGCCTTTAGAGGCTGCCAAATTTTGCTCATACGTACTGGCGGGCATCTGCTCGCGTCCGCGGCGATAGGCGATGGTGACATGCAGCGCGCCCAATAGGCGGGCTTGCACAGCAGCATCCACAGCGGTCATTCCCCCGCCAATGACCACAACTTCACGTCCAACAGCCATTTCCGTCAGATCGGACGATTGGCGCAAAGTTTCAATGAATTCAACGGCATCATCCACACCGTCCTTGTCTTGCCCCGGCATTCCAAGACTGTTCACGCCACCCAGACCCACGCTAAGGAACACGGCATCATAGTCCGATTTCAAACGGTCCAAAGTCATATCCGGCCCGAGCGTTTTGTTGTGATGTACGGTGATGCCTCCGATTTTCAGTAGCCATTCAATCTCGGCCTGCGCGAACCCTTCCACAGTTTTATAGGCCGCAATTCCGTATTCGTTCAGCCCGCCAGGCTTGGGTTTGGCATCCATCACATCGACATCATGACCCAGCATGGCAAGCCGGTGCGCACAGGACAATCCCGCAGGGCCAGCACCGACGATTGCGATACGTTTTCCTGTCTGCGCTGCACGTTGATATGGGTGGATCCCAGCGCCTTGAACAATGTCTGTGGCATAACGTTGCAAACGCCCGATCAGGACGGGCTTACCTTCGGCCGCTTCGCGCACACAAGCCTGTTCGCACAACGTTTCTGTTGGGCAGACCCGGGCGCACATCCCGCCAAGGATGTTTTGGTCGAAAATCGTTTTGGCTGCCGCTTCAGGGGTGCCGGTGGCGATTTGACGGATGAATAAGGGGATATCGATATCGGTCGGGCAGGCGGTGATACAAGGTGCGTCATGGCAGAAATAGCATCGATCTGCTGCGACAGTGGCCTCGTGCGGGTCCAAAGGCGCATGCAAATCTTCGAAGTTTCTGGCGACCTCTTCAGCACTTTGACGGCCCGGAGCGATTCCCGGAGTGTATATGTTGTTAGCCATGACTTTGCCTTGCTTGGTGTCAAATCCTCATTGAACCGTTCCATAGGAAGATTTTTTTATCAACTGGTAAAATTATGTCAGCGATCGTCAAAATAGGCATTGCACAGTTTTCTGGCAGACAATGTGTAACAGGTCCCAGACTAGTCCCGCGATTTCTCAATGAGATCTAAAACCGAGGGACCAAATCCGTTCACAATCAACGCGACGCCCTGGGCATTCGGGTGGATCCCGTCCGCCTGAAGGTATTTCGATAAGGCGGCAGGATCTTGGCTGGGCAAACCGGCGAAAAAACTATTCAAGAACACAGTTCCATACACATCGGCCAACTCTGGATACATGCCATCAAAGGCTTGCTTGTAATCCGGGCCATAGTTCCCGGGGGCTTGCATTCCGACCAACAAGACAGCGACGTTTGCACTTTGTGCTGCTTTCAAAATCCCATCCAAGTTGGCGCGCGCAGCCTCTGGTGCAATGCCGCGCAGCAAATCATTGCCCCCCAAAGCAACAATCATAGCGTCGACCTCAGGCGTCAACGTCCAAGCGACCCGCGACAATCCACCCGCAGTTGTATCCCCTGAAACACCTGCATTGATCAATGTTGCCTCTGCGCCTTTCTGATCAAGCCATTGCTGCAATTGCGGTACAAATCCAAGGTCCTCGCGCAGGCCATAACCTTGCGTCAAACTGTCCCCAAAAGCCGCAATTGTCACTGGTTGAGCCTGTGTCATCCCGGAAAAAGGGATCAACGCGGCCAAAATCAGTGCATGAATTAACTTGCGCATAATGATCTTACCTCCATATCGCAACGTAACCCCCCACAAAGGTAGGCCCGCATGTCTGATATCGTTCTGTCCTTAACAAATGCGCAGCTTTCGCTGGATGGCAATGCCGGGCGCGTGGATATTTTGCACGGGTTGTCGCTGCAGGTTGCGCTGGGCGAAACATTGGCTTTGGTCGGACCCTCAGGATCGGGCAAGTCATCATTGTTGATGTTGATGGGCGGTTTAGAACGCGCCACGGGCGGCACAATCACTGCATTAGGTCAGGATCTTACGGCGATGTCCGAAGATGGTCTGGCCCGATTTCGGCGCGATCATATGGGGGTTGTGTTTCAATCCTTTCACCTAATCCCCACAATGACGGCCCTGGAAAATGTCGCAACGCCGCTGGAACTTGCCGGGGTCGGCGACGCATTTGAGCGCGCTGCAGCTGAACTTGAAGCTGTTGGGTTGGCGCATCGCGCGGATCACTATCCAGCGCAAATGTCGGGGGGTGAGCAACAACGGGTTGCCCTGGCCCGCGCTGCTGCGCCCCGTCCGAAAATTTTGTTGGCCGACGAACCGACTGGCAATTTGGACGGTGTCAATGGCCAGGCAATCATGGATTTGCTGTTTGGGTTGCGCGACCGGCATGGGGCGACGTTGGTGTTGGTGACCCATGCGCCTGAACTCGCAGAGCGTTGTGATCGGGTCATCCGGCTGCGCGATGGGAATATCGAATCCACCCCCGAGGTTTCCGCATGAGCCTGCAATTATCTGCCCGACTGGCAGCACGGGAATTGCGCGGCGGTTTGGCTGGATTTCGCATATTCTTAGCCTGTTTGGCCCTTGGGGTCGCTGCAATTGCAGCCGTCGGAACGGTGCGCGCCGCGATCGAGGCCGGACTTGCCCGCGAAGGTGCTGCCCTTTTGGGCGGGGATGCGGAAATGGAATTTACCTACCGCTTTGCCT
Organism: Paracoccaceae bacterium; assembly: GCA_045106335.1. Taxonomy (GTDB): domain Bacteria; phylum Pseudomonadota; class Alphaproteobacteria; order Rhodobacterales; family Rhodobacteraceae; genus Aliishimia. The sequence continues at coordinate 116,489 of JBGCEM010000024.1, forward strand.
CGGAAACTGAGCGCGCATGGTTGAACGAAACTGCTGAAACCATATCCGAGATCGTCGATTTCCGCTCGATGGCTGTCGTGCAAACGGACACCGGGCCAGAACGGGGGCTGACGCAAGTCAAAGCGGTGGATTCTGGCTATCCTTTGGTCGGCACTGTGGTGTTGCAGCCGGATATCCCATTAAAACAAGCGATTTCTGGCCAAGGTGCCGTCATGGAACGCGTGTTGATGGACCGGTTGGGTCTGAACATCGGGGACAATTTTGCGCTGGGAACACAAAGCTTTACCGTCAATGCGGTCTTGGAAAGGGAACCCGACGGTGCTGCGGGTGGCTTTGCTTTGGGGCCACGCACGATCTTACGCAAAGACGCTTTAGATGGCTCGGGCCTTATCGCGCCAGGCACTTTGTTTAACACCAAATACCGCATGATTTTGCCCCAAGGCACAGATCTGGCGGCAACTGCCGACAGCGCCGAAGACCAATTCGCCAATGCAGGCATGCGCTGGACAGATGCACGCAATGGTGCCCCGGGTGTGTCTGAGTTCGTAAATCGTTTAGGGGCTTTTTTGATCCTTGTGGGGCTCAGCGGTCTTGCCGTTGGCGGTGTCGGGGTCTCGGCTGCCGTGCGGGCTTACATCGCGTCCAAAACCTCGGTTATTGCGACGTTGCGCACTTTGGGGGCTGAACGCGCGACGATTTTTCAAACATATTTTATTCAAATTGGGGCTTTATCGCTCCTGGGCATCGCGATGGGCCTAATACTGGGCGCATTGGCTCCAAAATTATTGGCCCCTTTGATCGAGGCGCGCCTCCCGATCCCTGCCGCCTTCGCGATCTATCCAGCGCCGCTTTTTGAAGCGGCAATTTATGGAATCCTAACGGCGTTTCTGTTTACGCTTTGGCCCCTTGCCCGTGCGGAAGAAGTCCGTGCTGCGACCTTATTCCGGGATGCACTCAGCCGCGCGAAAATCCTACCTGCCAAGCGATATATCCTGGCGACAGGGGCTGCCCTTGCTTTGCTGATCGGCTTGGCGAGTTGGTTTTCCGGCACGTGGAAATTAACCATTTGGACGGCAGGCGGTATTGCAGGGGCGCTTTTCTTGTTGATGCTGGCTGCGGTGGGGATCCGCGTCTTGTCACGCCGCTTGGCCCCCCGCATGAAAGGCCGGCCTGTCTGGCGTTGGGCTTTGTCCGCCATCGCGGGTCCGCGAGAAGGTGCAGGCGCTGTCGTTCTGTCACTCGGGCTTGGCTTGTCCGTCCTCGCCGCAGTTGGTCAAATTGATGGTAATTTGCGCCAAGCTATTTCCGGGAACTTGCCTGATGTTGCCCCGTCTTACTTCTTTGTGGATATCCAAAAAGACCAAATGCCAGGGTATCTTGAGCGGCTCGAAAATGACGCCGCGGTAAGCCGTATTGATTCCGCACCGATGTTGCGCGGGATCATCACGCAAATTAACGGCAAACCAGCGCAAGATGTCGCCCCGGGTCACTGGGTGTTGGAAGGGGATCGCGGCGTGACTTATTCCGAAGCAGTCCCCGACAATACGCGCTTGCTGGAAGGTGAGTGGTGGCCGCAAGATTACACAGGCCCGCCGCTCATTTCCTTTGCTGGCGAAGAAGCTGCGGAAATGGGGTTGTCCTTAGGGGATACGTTGACGCTAAACATCTTGGGGCGCGAAATCTCTGGAACCATTGCCAGTTTCCGCGAAGTCGATTTTTCCAATGCGGGGATAGGTTTTATTCTGTCCATGAACCCCTCAGCGCTGCAGGGCGCACCGCATAGCTTTATTTCGACTGTTTACGCCGAGCCGGACGCCGAAGCGCAGATCTTGCGCGACCTGGCAAATCAGTATCCCAACATCACAGCGATCCGGGTGAAAGATGCCATCGACCGGGTAGCGGATGTGTTGGCCGGCCTTGCTGCGGCAACATCCTACGGGGCGGCAGCCACTTTGTTGACAGGGTTTCTTGTTCTTATCGGGGCTGCGGCGGCGGGAACGGGCGCGCGCATTTACGAGGCCGCTGTGCTCAAAACCTTAGGAGCCACCCGGTCGCGCATCTTAGCTAGTTTTGCGTTACGCGCCGCGATTTTGGGCGCTTGTGCAGGTATTGTTGCCTTGGCTGCAGGTATCGCAGGGGGCTGGGCGGTGGCACATTATGTGCTGGACACAGATTTCAAAATCATCTGGACCAATGCCTTTGCGATTGTCGGGGGGGGCGTCTTGGCAACCCTTTGTGCCGGTTTATTGTTCGCTTGGGCGCCTTTGGCGGAAAGTCCTGCAAAAGTGTTGCGCGCACGGGAATAGTCCCCGTGAACTCACCGTCGAAAGCGATTACGTTAGGGCAACAATGCGAATCGGTGAGATTATGACAACTCAGCTTCCTATGCCGGTAACGGCCCCTTTTTCCAAAGCGCAGCGCGCCATGTTGGTGAACTTGATTGCGCGTGCTGTGCGTTCCGAAATCATGCCTCGGTTCCGTAACTTGGATGACAGTCAAATTCAAACCAAAGCGGGTCCGTCCGATTTGGTCACGCAAGCCGATCTTGCAGCCGAGGCGATGATCAAGCGCGGTCTGCAAACGGCCTTTCCAAGTGCTGTCATTATCGGCGAAGAGGCGGCTGAAACAGATCCCGAGTTTCGTCAAAAGCTGAACGAGGCCGAGCTGGGTCTGATCATCGATCCTGTCGACGGAACTTGGAATTTTGCCAATGGACTGCCTGTCTTTGGCACCATTCTGGCCGCGACGCGCTTTGGGCGCCCGGTGTTTGGGCTGATTTACGATCCTATTGGACAGGACTTTATCTGGACGGATATTGAAACCGCGTCCACTTGGGTGCCACGCGGTAAACGCGCGCGTCCACTGACCAGCAGTGCGCAGACCGCGTTGAGCAAGCTCAAAGGTTATGTCGATCTGGTGTTCATGCCGGAAGACGAAAAAGCCAAGGCCAGTCACGCGGCTTTGGCCTTGGGCGAGGTGACTACTTTGCGTTGCTCCGCCCATCACTATCGGCTGTTGGCGCAAGGGTCTGTGGACTTTGTGATGGCGAATAAGCTGAACCCGTGGGACCATGCTGCGGGGGTTTTGTTGTGCCAAAAAGCAGGTGGGCATGCAGCGATGTTGGATGGCACGCCCTACACGACAGGCATTGAAAGCGGATATCTTTTATGTGCTGGCAACAAGGATATGTGGGACGCCTTGGCGGCTCATTTTCACGAATTGCAGCCCGAGGTCTGAGCCCTATGGGAAACCCGTTTTTCTTTGGATATGGATCGTTGGTGAACCGCGCAACGCATGCTTATCCAAACGCGGCCCCGGCAAAGGCGACGGGATGGCAGCGTGGCTGGGTTGATACTTTGGCGCATCCCTACGCCTATCTTACGGCCATTCGTAGCCCCGGGAAATCCATAGAGGGTTTGATTGCCGAAGTTCCCGGCGGGGATTGGGCCGCTTTGGATGAACGCGAAGACGCGTATGATCGGATTGCGGATACCGAAAATGTGACACACCAGCATGCAAGCGCGGCGGATATTGCGATTTATGCGGTCCCTCCGACCAAGACCGAGACACAAGACCCAATGCCGATATTGCTCAGCTATCTGGACGTTGTGATCCAAGGCTACATCCAGGAATTTGGATCCGCAGGGGCCGAGCGGTTTTTGGCGACAACAACAGGGTGGCAGCGTCCGATTTTAAATGACCGGACGGCCCCAATCTATCCCCGCGCACAGATCCTGTCGGGGGCAGAAAAGACTTTTGTTGACAGCGCCCTGCGGGTATTGGGGTCTGAGGTTATCGCGCCTTAATCACCTGCAGCAGCGGCAACAAAGCGGCCATGTCCGGCCCGTGGCTTTGCCCTGTCAATGCTTTGCGCAGAGGCATAAACAACCCCCGTCCTTTGCGCCCTGTGGTCTCTTTCACAGCAGTGGTCCACGCGCCCCAAGAGGTAGCATCAAACGGGCCTTCAGGCAGCAAGGTCAGGGCCTGCGCGACAAAATCACGATCTTCATCGTCAATTACCGGATCTGCCCCATCGCGACACAGCGCCCACCAGGGCCCCAAATCGTTCAAAGTTTCGATGTTATCTTTGCACACAGCCCAAAACCCAGCCGCTTTGTCATCCGGGACGCCCAACGCTTTGATCACGTCTACCACATCTGCCAGATCGCGCGATTGCAGATAGCGTCCGGTCAGAGGGTACAGATCTTGGACGTCGAATTTGGTGGGGGCGCTGCCGAATTTGGTGAGATCGAAGTTCTCAATCAGCTCAGGCAAAGTCATGCGCAGCTCAACTGGATCAGAGGATCCCAACCGTGCGAGGTGGCTTAACAAGGCCATTGGCTGAACACCCGCCGCGCGCAGATCTCGCAAAGCCAAGGTACCAAGGCGTTTAGAAAGCGGCTCACCCTGGGGACCGGTCAGCAACGAGTGATGCGCAAAGTTCGGCACCGTGCCGCCCAAAGCCGAGATGATTTGAATTTGTGTTGCGGTATTCGTCACATGATCCGAGCCACGCACAACATGGGTGACTCCCATATCCGTGTCATCAACAACAGAGGCAATGGTGTACAACACCTGTCCATCCGCACGGATCAACACAGGATCCGACACCGACGCTGCATCAATGGACACATTGCCCAGGATCCCATCGGTCCACTCAATGCGCTGTTGATCCAGCTTGAAACGCCACACACCGTCGCCACGTTCCTCGCGCAGAATTGTCTTTTCTGCGTCGCTCAGATCCAGTGCCGCCCGGTCATAGACAGGTGGTTTGCCCATGTTCAGCTGTTTTTTGCGCTTCAGATCCAGCTCGGTCGGGGTTTCGAACGCCTCATAGAACCGCCCCATGTCGCGCAGCATATCGGCAGCCTCGGCATAACGTTCCAAACGCTCGGATTGACGCTCTTCGCGGTCCCAGGTCAGGCCCAACCATTCCAGATCTTCGCGGATCGCATCCACATATTCTTGTTTTGAACGCTCTGGATCCGTGTCGTCGATACGTAGGATGAATGTCCCACCCGCCGCTTGTGCGATCATGTAATTCATCAGCGCGGTGCGCAGATTACCAATGTGCAAATACCCAGTGGGCGAAGGAGCGAAACGCGTGGTGGTCATGAAAAAGTCTCCGGTCAGGACCCGCGCCGTATGGCGCAGGCCAAGGGATTTGTCCAGAAAATCAACGCAAAGTCGTGCGGCTTTCATCACAGAAGCTTGAGGCGCAGTATTAGAACGGGAAATTGTCGCACTGTGCATTATATTTCGTATACCTCAGTTAATTTAAGGATCCCCAGATGAGCAATTTGATTTCTCGCCGTGCTGCGTTGGCCGGTGCCGCAGCTTTGCCTTTGGCCGCGACGATGGCGGGCTCGACCCGCGCTGCAGCGCCGATGATGGGGGCGTCTGCCCCAAAATTTATGCGTGTCAAAGTGGGCGCATTTGAAGTGACCAATATGCTGGTCGGCACGCGCACTGTGCCAGGGCCGCAGAATATCTTCGGGATGAATGTCGATGCGGACACGTTTGGTAAAGTGTCTGACGCGGCCAATTTGTCCACGGAGGCCGCACAGTTTTTCTTCCACCCGCCAATTGTAAACACGGGTTCTGAGTTGATCTTGTTTGACACAGGTCTAAGTCCCGACGGCACATCCGCGGCACTGAACGCAGCCGGCTACAGCGCAGATCAGGTGGACAAAGTGGTTCTGACCCACATGCACGGCGACCACATCGGCGGATTGATGAAAGACGGAACACCCACATTCGCCAATGCCAGCTACATTACCGGTCGCGTTGAATTTGATACCTGGTCCAAAGCGGGCAATGAGAATTTTGATAGCAAGGTTAAACCGCTGGCCGATAAGATGAGCTTTGTCGAAGACGGCGCGTCAATTGCACCGGGCATCACAGCGATGGGTGCGTTCGGACACACGCCGGGCCACATGACCTATCTGCTGGATTCAAACGGCACCCAGATGTTGTTGGGTGCTGACTTTGCCAACCACTATGTATGGTCGCTCGCGCATCCTAAGTGGGAGGTCAAATTCGACATGGACAAATCCGCAGCGGCCGCGACCCGCACGCGCATTTTGGACATGCTCAGCGCGGACAAGATCGCGTTTTCAAGCTATCACATGCCGTTCCCGGCCTTCGGGTATGTGGACACACATGGCGACGGTTACCACTATGTGCCCCACACCTATCAGCTGTTGATGGATACGTAAGCCATCCGGCGCGGGCGTTTAGGCGTCCGCGCTGTTTTTCGCATGCCAAGTGCGCAGTTGACTAAGGATCTCGCGGTAATTTCCATCTAAGTGCTGCGTGTTCAGGTTCAGATGATAGGCCCAGGACTCTGCCGGATCGTCAGGTTGCAGCATGTCTTGTTTGTAAGACCCAAGCCGTTCTGGTTGGCGCATTGAGATCCCAATGCTGGGTCCCAAAGCGGTCTTGATCACGCCAAAACGCGCGATAGAGCGCCAAGACAACGGCATCGGCAGCACATCGCCCGAGATCTGGTTTTGATCCAGACGCAAACCTGTCTTGGGGTTCTGTTTCGTGCGCGCATATGCCCAAGCTGGTCCGCAAGCCGCCGCCAAAAGCAAGGCCGCACCCAGCAATAGCACCGCACGGATCGGGGCAAAAAAGCCGGAAAACAGCCCCAAGATAAGGAGCGCCGCACCGCACCACGCCAAGACCAAAGCGCGCTGTGCCATGGGCTTGTTGCTAGACACATAGACTATTTCATTTTGCTCAACTGTCATCTCGCCACCTATTCACAATTGGATATCGACGATCTAGCCAGAAAGCGGCTTTGGTCAAGCGTGGACCGGGCGCGGATTGGAAACGTTTGTACTCACTTATATAAATCAGCTTCTCGACCTGTCGGGCTGTGTCGCGGTCAAACCCTTCAGCGACGCAATCGGCAATGGATCCGTCCTCATCCACGAGGATTTCCAACAGGCGATCCAACACGGGATAATCGGGCAAGCTGTCACTGTCTTTTTGATCATCTCGCAGTTCGGCCGAAGGCGGTTTGGTGATGATCCGATCTGGGATCACTTCGCCGCTAGGTCCCATCATCCAGTCGCGATGGTGGGCATTGCGCCACCTGCAGGTTTCAAACACCCGCATTTTATAGAGATCTTTGATGGGGTTATACCCGCCCGCCATGTCGCCATAGATCGTTGCATAGCCCACCGCGACTTCGGATTTATTGCCAGTGGTCAGCAGCATTTCACCAAACTTATTGGACAGTGACATCAACAACAGCCCGCGCAGACGCGATTGGATGTTCTCTTCCGTCAGGCCCGGTTCTGTGCCCTCAAAAAGCGGAGCAAGCGTTTCGGTCACAGCTGTGCGGGGGCCAGAAATGGGCACAAAATCATAGCGCGCGCTCAAAGCCTTGGCGCAGGCCTTGGCGTCTTCTAAGGACGCATCCGAGGTATATTCCGAGGGCAACATGACGCAGCGCACATTGTCGGCACCCAACGCATCCACTGCGATTGTGGCCACTAACGCAGAATCAATCCCGCCCGACATGCCGAGCAGCACCTTTTTGAACCCGGTCTTGCCCATGTAATCGCGCAGGCCCGTGACCATGACGCGGTAATCCTGCTCCCACGCATCCGGATCCACTGTTTTGACCCCATCGCGCACGCGCCACCCATCCGGCCCGCGTTCCAAATCCACATGCGCCACCGTTTCGTCAAACACCGGCAGCTTTACCGCCAATGCGCCCCCAGGGTTCAGCGCAAAGCTGCCGCCATCGAACACCTGATCGTCTTGTCCGCCCAACATGTTAAGGTAGACCAGCGGCAATCCCGTTTCCACGACCCGTTGCACCATATTGTTCAACCGGGTTTCGAATTTACCGCGATAATAGGGCGAACCATTGGGCACCAACAAGAATTCCGCGCCAGTTTCTTCCAAAGTTTCAGAGACTTCCGCATGCCACGCGTCTTCGCAGATCGGACTGCCAATGCGGGTGTTGCCGACGGAATAAGGTCCGCCCAACGGGCCTGAATCAAAAATCCGCACTTCATCAAACACGGTCTCATTGGGCAGGTTGTGCTTCAACACACGGCTGGCAATCTTTCCGCCGCGACAAATGAAATAGGCATTAAACAGCTTGCCATCTGTCGCATAAGGCCCCCCGATTGCCAATGCAGGCCCATCTGCACAGTCTTGCGCCAAGGCCTCAACCGCAGCCATCGCGGCTTTGTGAAACGCGGGCTTCATCACCAGATCTTGTGCATTATAGCCGCTGATGAACATCTCGGGCAGGGCCACCAAATCAGCGCCTGCCTCTTTGCCTTTGGCCCAAGCCGCGCGGGCTTTGTCTGCGTTGCCCGTAAGATCGCCGACTGTCGGGTTTAATTGGCCCAAAGTGATCCGAAACCGCTCTGTCATGGGGATGCCTTTCGTATGTCTTGCCTTCATGTAGCAGATCGACGCCCAGAGGAAACCCAAGGGGCCTTAACAGGCTTTGCCAAAATCCGTTGCGGGTTGCGCAGTGTTCGCCTAACCTTGCCGCAAATTGTATGATTGCCGATAGGACCCGCATGAAACGTATCGCGCTTAGCCTTTGTCTTGCTTTGGCCGCAGCACCCGTCTTTGCCCAGGACGCGACAGTGCAGACAAAACAATATGACGATGGTGGCATCTATGATGGCGGCTTTCGCGGCGGGCTGCAGCACGGGCAGGGCACGTATAAGCTGCCCAATGGCTACGAGTATTCCGGCGAATGGGTCGATGGTGAAATACGCGGTCAAGGTGTCGCGCGCTTCCCCGATGGTTCGGTCTATGAGGGTCAGTTCGAAAAGGGCAAGCCGCAAGGTGTGGGTAAAATCACGTTTGCCGATGGCGGGATCTATGAAGGCGAATGGACGGACGGTGCGATGACCGGACAGGGCATTGTGCTTTATGCCAATGGGGTGCGCTACGAGGGCGGATTTCGCAATGCAAAGCACCACGGCAAAGGCGTGCTGCAAAGTCCTGGTGGCTATGAATACAAGGGCGATTGGGTGGATGGGGCCAAAGATGGTCGCGCGGTGATCACCTATCCCGATGGGGCCGTCTACGATGGTGAAGTCTCGCGTGGCGAGAGGGTCGGCATGGGCCGGTTGTTAATGTCGGATGGGCTGGCCTACGAGGGCACCTGGTCCAATGGGCAGATCGATGGCAGAGGTGTGCTGACGCAACCCAATGGCGATGTTTATGAAGGCCAATTGTCGGCGGGCCAGCGGCAGGGCACAGGCAAAGTGACTTACGCCAATGGCGACATCTATGAGGGCGCTTTTGTCGATGATCGTCGCCATGGGACCGGAACATTCGTGGGCACGGACGGCTATGTCTATGAAGGCAATTGGGTCGCAGGCAAAATTGAAGGCGACGGCCAGGTGACATATCCCGACGGATCCATCTATGTAGGGCAATTCCGCGATGATTTGGCGCAAGGCACGGGCAAAATCACCTATCCTGACGGGTCTTCCTATGAGGGTGAGTGGGTCAGTGGCGTTATCGAGGGCAAAGGCACTGCGACCTACACGGACGGTACGATCTATGTCGGCAACTTCAAAGGGGCGCGCAATCACGGCAAGGGTTTGATGACCACGTCAGATGGATATCGCTATGAAGGCGATTGGGAAGACGGGAAACGCCAGGGCAACGCCGTTGCGTCCTATGCGGATGGCACGGAATATCAGGGCGGGTTCTTGGATGGCAAGTGGCACGGGCAGGGCACGATCAAACTGCCCGGGGGGTTCACCTATTCCGGAGCGTGGGAAAACGGGCTGATCAATGGACGCGGCGTGGCGACTTATGCCAATGGCGATGTGTATGAGGGCGAATTTGTCGACGGCAAACGTTCAGGCGCTGGAAAAATGCGGTATGCGACAGGGCAGCAGGCCTCGGGGTCTTGGGAAAACGGCGCGTTGAAAGACACCAATTAAACGGGTTCACCGCTATGTAACCGGTCTAACCAAAGATCGGCCTCGGCCAAGACGGTGTCGCGCCGGGTTTCATCCATGCGATCCCAGGTCCGGTACATATTTCCCATGCGGGCGTTGTTGGAAAAGCGATCCCGATGGCGGATCAGAAAATGCCAGTAGAGCAGGTTGAACGGGCAGGCATCCGGCCCCGTTTTGGCCGACACCTTATAGGCACAAGATCCGCAGTAATCCGACATGCGGTGGATATAGGCGCCGGAACTGACATAGGGTTTTGACGCGATGATGCCACCATCGGCGAACTGGCTCATGCCAACGGTGTTGGGCGCTTCGACCCACTCGAACGCATCCGCATAGACGGCCAAATACCACTCATGCACTTGTACCGGATCGACCCCGGCCAACAGCGCGAAATTACCCGTCACCATCAAGCGTTGGATGTGGTGGGCATAGGCCTCGGTGCGGGTTTGCTCCACCGCGCGGGACAGGCAGTTCATCTTGGTCGGCCCCCCCCAATAGAGCTCTGGCAGGTCGTGGGTTTGACCCAAGACGTTGCGCTTTGGATAGTCCGGCCCTTCCAGAAAATAGATGCCCCGAACATATTCCCGCCAGCCGATGATTTGGCGGATAAAGCCTTCAACTGCGTTGATTGGCGCGTCACCGCGATTATACGCATCCTCTGCCGCGCGGCAAATTTCCAACGGGTCGAGCAGCCCGATATTCAGATAAGGCGACAAGATGGCGTGATACAGAAACCGATTGTCGTTCAACATCGCGTCCTGAAAATCACCAAACTTTGGCAGCGCATTGGCGATGAAATGATCCAAGGCTTGCAGCGCGTCTTCGCGGGTGGTGGCAAACCAAAAAGCATGCAGATCGCCGAAATTTTCGCCAAAGCGCGCCTGAACCAGTTCCAGCACGGCGCGCGTGGTGTCGTCGGGCTCAAAGCGCAAGGGGCCGTCAAAGGTGATCTGATCCGGCGCAGGCTTGCGGTTGTCGTGATCGAAATTCCATTTGTCCCCAACGGGCTTGTCACCTGCCATCAACAGATTGGTCTTGCGGCGCATATCGCGATAGAAATACTCCATCCGCAAGGCTTTGCGCCCCTCGGCCCAAGTTTCGAAGTCCCCATGCGAGGCGAGAAACCGATCATCTTCCAGCATGTCTATCTTCAGCGGAGCATCTTGCAGATCCTGGATCAGCCGCCATTCGCCGGGCTCTGTGACCAGAACGTGATCTGTATCGAACTGCGTGGCCCGACGCAGCAATTCACCGACGATGGTGCCGGCATTTTCCGTATCATCCAATTCGCAATAGGCCACCTGCCAGCCATCCCGGCGCAGGCGCGCCGCGAATTTCCGCATTGCGGCAAAGATCAACGCGATTTTCTTAGGGTGGTGGCGAACATACGTCGCTTCGCCCAGGACTTCGGCCATCACGATGGTGTCTTGGGATTTGTTAGCGCCGCGCAGGGCCGCGCTGTTCAGGCTTAATTGGTCGCCTAGGATTAGGATAAGTTTGCTCACCAAGGAACCTCTGCACCGGAATAGTCATAAAAACCACCGGTTTTGTCCGGGGTTAGGTCATTGATCACATTCAGTAAATTGCCAGCCGCGTGTTCAGGGGCGACGCTGGGATGTCGGCCTAAGTATTTTTCGGTGAACGGTGTGGCCACTGTGCCGGGATGCAGCGCGACGCAGATTGATTGGCGGTGCGTGCGGGCCAATTCGATGGCGGATGTGTGCACGATTTGATTCACCGCCGCCTTCGATGCGCGGTAACTGACCCAGCCGCCCAGGCGATTGTCGCCAATGGATCCAACGCGCGCAGAGAGGACCGCGAACACAGATCGGCGGTCTTTGGGCAAAAGCTGTGCAGCCTGTTTCAAGACCAAAGCAGGGCCGATCGCGTTCACAGCGAACTGTGCGGCCATGGCTTGCGCGTCGATGGATTTGATCGACTTTTCAGGTTCAGTCCCGTTAACTTCCAAAGCACCAGAGGCGACCAGCACCGCATCGAAGGGCCCCAACCCTTGAAGACCTTGCGCGACGCAAGCAGGATCAGTGATGTCAAAGCCCGTTTGGCGACGTGACAGCGCTGTAACGTGCGCGCCACTGCGTTCTAGGCGCTCGGCTATCGCGCGCCCGATCCCGCCGCTGGCCCCTATGATCAATACATCTTGCATTGCACAGAGTTAGGCGGGTGCTTTGTATGTTCAACTTAATTCCGTCAGCGCATGGTCTGGCGGTGCATCATATCAGGTGAAGCGCAGTCGCCTTACGCACCGCATGCGCTGTTGTTTCCGCGTCCAAAGCAAAGCGTGCATGACGCAAGTGTTTTTCTACGGTGGCGAAATGTAGGTTCATGATCAGTGCTATATCTTGCGTTTGTTTGCCGTCAGCAGCCCAGGTCAACACCTCGCGTTGACGGTCGGTCATGTGATATTGAGGCCGCTCGCAGGGCAGACTGGATACTTTCAGGTGCAGCAAATGGCAGAGCGCTTCGATGTCTTGGCGGTTGTGGCCCCACATTGTCTCTAGATCTCGGCCATCCAGGTCAGTGCGCTGCACAAGCCCAACAATTGCATTCGTGCCAGTGACGAAGTCATTCATGCCCCCGACAATGCCATGACGAAATCCAAAGGTTTCGTTTAGCGCTTGGGCACGGCGTGTTTGGCATGTGGCGTTAGCATTAATCTTTGCAGTGGCCGCATCCCAAGTGAGAAAGCCAGTGTTCTGGGCCGCCCACATGACGGGGGGAAAGTGCAGGTACAAACGCTCTTTTAGGAAGGTTTCACCAAATGCACGGGGTCCGGTTTCTAGCAGTGTCGCTTCGCGCAAATCGCCGAAATAGCATTGATGCGACGCACGGCCTGACGCGTAAATCATGCTTTCAAACCCATAGTGGCGCATGGTATTTTTGAAAAGCGACCAAACCGAGGATACGGACGTCGCCGCGATCATTTGCTGAAGTGTCTGTGACATGTCCACAGAAGGGCATTCGATATTTAAACCTACATCTAACATAGCAACCTCGCTTTGACGGTATGCGCTGAAGGGTCGGTAAAAATTCCGAATCCAGACACCCGCCTGGTCTTTTATCGCTTGGAATCCAGGGTCAGATCTGTGACGGCAATCACAGGCAGTGCAAAATCCAACTTTTCAATCGCAAAAACATTGGTATTACTGTGCGCATGAAACACGCCAATCATATCCCTGCTGCAGCACTTTTGGTGTTGCTATCGGGCTTGGCTCTCCTAGTCCGCCTCTGAGCGTGCCCAAGGGCTGCGTCCGCTCAGAGGATGATGGTTACCGCACCCAAGAGACTAGGATTTTAAGAAAGACATCACCATGACGACGACTTCCCAAGATCAGGTATTGATCTTTGACACCACGCTGCGCGACGGCGAACAAAGCCCCGGCGCGACGATGACCCATGCCGAAAAGCTGGAAATTGCCGGTTTGCTGGACGAAATGGGTGTAGACATCATCGAAGCCGGCTTTCCCATTGCCTCAGAAGGCGACTTTGCGGCCGTGTCCGAGATTGCCAAAAACGCAGTGAATGCGACCATTTGCGGGCTGGCGCGGGCACAGATCGGCGACATTGATCGCTGCTGGGAGGCGGTGAAACATGCCAAATCCCCGCGCATTCATACGTTTATAGGAACGTCTCCGCTGCACCGCGCTATTCCGAATTTGACGCAAGACGAGATGGCGGATCGGATTGCCGAAACCGTAAGCCATGCACGCAATCTGTGTGACAATGTGCAGTGGTCGCCGATGGATGCGACACGCACGGAATATGATTATCTGTGCCGGGTGATAGAGATCGCGATTGCGTCTGGGGCCACAACGATCAACATTCCCGACACAGTTGGTTACACGGCACCGCGCGAAAGTGCCGAGCTGATTGCGCGGTTGATCGCGGACGTTCCCGGGGCCGGTGATGTTGTGTTTGCCACCCATTGTCACAATGACCTTGGAATGGCGACGGCCAATTCCTTGGCGGCGGTTGAAGCGGGCGCGCGCCAAATTGAATGCACGATAAATGGCTTGGGTGAGCGCGCAGGCAATACGGCTTTGGAAGAAGTCGTGATGGCGCTGAAAGTGCGCAATGATTTGATGCCGTTCCAGACAGGGATCGACACGAAGAAAATTATGCATATCTCGCGCCGGGTGTCGACAGTGTCGGGCTTTGCGGTGCAGTTTAACAAAGCGATTGTCGGGAAGAATGCCTTTGCGCATGAATCCGGCATCCACCAAGACGGGATGCTGAAAAACGCGGAAACGTTTGAGATCATGCGCCCCGAAGATGTGGGTCTGGCGGGGACGTCTTTGCCTTTGGGCAAACACTCGGGCCGGGCTGCATTGCGGGCCAAGTTAAATGATCTGGGTATTGAGCTTGGCGATAATCAGCTGAAAGACGTGTTCGTGCGGTTCAAAGAGCTGGCGGATCGCAAAAAGGAAGTGTTTGACGATGACCTGATTGCGCTGATGCGGGATGCGGCCGCTGATGAACAATCCGATCGGTTAAAGATCAAATCGCTGCGGGTGGTCTGCGGGACGGAAGGGCCCCAAACTGCGACGCTGGTGATGGAGATTGACGGAGCGGAAAAACGTACCGAAGCCACAGGCGATGGTCCTGTGGATGCAACATTTAACGCGGTGAAAGCCTTGTTTGAGCATTCCGCAAAACTGCAATTGTACCAAGTGCATGCGGTGACCGAGGGCACGGACGCACAAGCGACAGTGTCTGTTCGGATGGAAGAGGACGGCAAAACTGCGACCGGTCAGTCTGCGGACACAGATACGGTGGTGGCGTCGGCAAAGGCCTATGTGAATGCACTGAACCGCTTGCTGGTTCGGCGCGAAACGACTGATGTGGGCTATGACACAAAGACAGTCAGCTACAAAGACTAAGCAATCGCAGGGTGCACCATTCAGTGCACCCTACACACGGATTTTTGGTCCCAGTACCCGGCAAGCTTAGCCGCCCAGTTTGTCCATATCGAACATCAATCGAACAGTGATTGGGGTGGCGCGGGTGATGCTGTCGAGGCCCGCAAGATCTTTGAGCATATCAATGCCAGGGTTCACATCCAGATCATCCAGATCAAGCATCAGCATATCGTTAGTGGTGACCATCACTTGCTCTTCGCTCAAACGGGCTACGAACATATTTGTTGTGATATCAGTGCTTTGACCTAAAAAGCTAAGTGCTCCGTCGACTTCCATCACTGAAGAGGCACCGACATCCATGTCTTTCACCGCAGCCATATCTATTTGCGCGGTTAGGTTTGCGGTGGCGATGTTTTTGAACACATGCTCAACCATACGTTCGTTCCGAATGTCGATGTTTGTGTTGACCGAAGCCAGGTCGATGTCGATAGATACGGCGCCGCTGTCATCCACCGTTCCGCTTAGATCCTGAAAATTGTGGACTTCGCCGTTATAGCTGTTCTTAATCGAGCCAAAGGCCAAACGCGAGGACGCCCCATCCAAGGTCCAGCTGTCGGCTGAAGCACTGGTCGCACATGTAAGGGCACATAACAGCGCGGCATTTTTCAGGTCAAACATCATTTTCACTCCTGGCGATTGCTTTTTGGGTGCCGGACATGTCGGATGCCCAAGCCTGTCGACAGAAGGCTAAAGTTATTTCAAAAAAATTGAAAGATTCTTGCACACACGCCGAAGCACATGTGTGTGAGGCCGTATTGCGGTTCGTGTTGCGCAAATTCACGCGCAAACCTGGTGTGTCGGGTCTTTCACATAGCGCAATCCGTGCCTATAAGCTGTGTTACGTGCGGCTCTCCCGGGGCGCAGGGGGATTTTCGATTACGTTGCGGTGGGGCATTCGGGGTTATGGCAGTTTTTGATGTATTCCGAGGGCTCTTTTCGTCCGACATGGCGATTGATTTGGGGACGGCGAACACGCTGGTCTATGTCAAAGGCAGAGGCGTGATTCTGTCCGAACCGTCTGTGGTGGCGTATCATGTCAAAGACGGTGTGAAGAAAGTACTGGCTGTGGGCGAAGATGCCAAGTTGATGCTGGGGCGTACGCCTGGCTCAATTGAAGCGATCCGGCCCATGCGCGAAGGTGTGATTGCCGATTTTGACGTGGCCGAAGAAATGATCAAGCATTTCATTCGGAAGGTCCATAAAAGGTCAACCTTTTCAAAGCCCAAGATCATTGTGTGTGTTCCCCATGGTGCGACGCCTGTGGAAAAGCGCGCGATCCGGCAATCTGTGCTAAGCGCCGGTGCACGCCGGGCGGGTCTGATCGCAGAACCGATTGCGGCGGCGATTGGGGCCGGCATGCCGATCACGGATCCTACCGGCAATATGGTTGTGGATATCGGCGGTGGCACCACCGAAGTCGCGGTTCTAAGCCTGGGCGATATCGTCTATGCGCGCTCGGTGCGTGTCGGCGGCGATCGCATGGATGAGGCGATTATTTCCTATTTGCGTCGTCAGCAGAACCTTTTGGTGGGTGAAACCACGGCCGAGCGGATCAAAACCTCGATCGGAACGGCGCGCATGCCCGATGATGGGCGGGGCACGTCAATGCAAATTCGGGGACGCGATTTGCTGAATGGGGTGCCCAAAGAGATCGAAGTCACCCAAGCACAAATTGCCGAAGCGCTGGCCGAACCCGTGCAGCAGATCTGCGAAGCGGTGATGACAGCGTTGGAAACCACACCGCCCGATTTGGCCGCAGACATTGTGGACCGGGGTGTGATGCTGACGGGGGGCGGTGCGTTGTTGGGGGATCTGGATTTGGCCTTGCGCGAACAAACCGGCCTGGCCGTATCGATTGCTGACGAATCTTTGAACTGTGTGGCCCTTGGCACCGGCAAAGCCTTGGAATACGAAAAGCAATTGCGCCACGCCATTGACTACGATAGCTAACGCTGCGCTTAAAATTAGGGTATAGACGCAGATAGACTTGGGCAAACCCCAAGGCAGGAGCATCGCACCTTGGCCAGAGACAACACAAATAGCGCGGATTATACCGGCCCTTTGCGGCGCTTGCTGTTGGGCGTGCTGGTTCTGTTGTTGTTGGCGACGTTTTTGGTGTGGCGGATCGACAGCCCGCGCGTAGAGCGGCTGCGCGCGCAAATCACCGACAGATTGGTGCCAAACATGGATTGGGCGATGGCGCCTGTGACGGGGACGGTGAACCTTTTTCGGGATTTTCAAAGCTATCAAAAGCTCAGTGAACAAAATGCCGAACTGCGCCGCGAATTGCGTCAAATGCGTGCCTGGAAAGAGGCCGCGCTTCAGTTGGAACAAGAGAACGCGCGGCTTTTGGATCTAAACAATGTGCAGCTGGATCCGCGCCTGACCTATATCACGGGCGTTGTGTTGGCTGATAGTGGTTCGCCTTATCGTCAATCTGTGCTGCTGAATATCGGCGCGCGCGATGGGCTGGTCGATGGATGGGCGACGATGGATGGCATTGGTCTTGTCGGCCGCATTTCTGGCGTGGCGCAAAATACTGCGCGGGTGCTTTTATTGACCGATGCCAACAGCCGTGTGCCCGCAGAGATCCAACCCTCGGGGCAACGTGCATTGGTGGCGGGGGACAATTCTGCGCGTCCCTTGGTTGATTTCATCGAAAACTTAGATGTTGTGCGCCCTGGGGATCGCATTGTCAGTTCCGGTGACGGCGGCGTGTTTCCAGCCGGTTTGCTGATCGGTACGCTTGAGGTTGATACCTCGGATCGCCTGCGTGTTCGGTTGTCGGCGGATTACGAACGGTTGGAATTCTTGCGGGTTTTGCGGCATTACGGCACCCCAAAAGTGTCCGACACCAGCACCGTCATCCGTGATGGCGTCCCGTTAGAGCCAATCCAAGAGGTCGCGGGCAATGACTGAAACCTCGGGGCTGCATTTATGGATGATGCGTGCGACATTCGCCGCTGTGGCTGTGCTGTTGTTGCTTGGAAATTTGTTGCCATTGCAAACGCTGCCTCGGGTTTGGGCGGGGCCGGATCTGTTGTTTTGCTTTGCGATGGCCTGGTCTGTGCGGCGTCCGGAATATGTGCCGTTGGGCTTGCTGGCTGCGGTCTTTTTCACGGCGGATTTGGTGTTGTTTCGCCCGCCTGGACTTGGCGCAGCGCTGATGTTGATCGCGTGTTTTGACCTGCAAGGCCGCATGCGGCGCTTGCGTGATTCTGGGTTCCTGGCGGAATGGTCCCGCGCGGCGCTGATGATTGCGGTCAGCGCGGTGGCTTATCGTGTGATTTTGGCTGTGCTGTTGGTGCCGGTGCCGTCATTAGAGCTGACGATATTTCACACAGTGGCGACGATTGCGGTGTATCCCATTGTGGTTGGTGTATCGGCGCTGCTGTTTGGCGTGCGTCTGAGTGCACCGGGGGATCTGGACAGTCGGGGGCAACGCTTGTGAAACGGCCCCGCGTTGATCTGGAAGCAACCCATCGTCAGTTAACCCGCCGCGCGATGATTCTGGGCGGCGTGCAATTGGTCTTTGTTGGCGGTCTGGCGGCCCGGATGCAATATCTGCAGCTGGAACAGGCCGATGAGTACCGGCTTTTGGCGGAAGAAAACCGCATCAATATTAATCTTATTCCCCCTGAACGCGGTGAAGTATTTGACCGAAATGGTGTGCAACTTGCGCGCAATGTTCCAAGCTATCGCATTGTGATCACACGGGAAAATGCAGGCGACGTGGATGTGGTTATTGATCGGTTGTCAAAACTGGTCGCACTAGACCCGGACGAGCTGGAAACAGCCCGCCAAGAGTTGCGCCGCTCGGCCCCGTTTTTACCTGTGACCATCGCCGAGAATGTGAATTGGGACATTGTGTCCAAGGTTTCAGTGAATGCGCCTGCTTTGCCGGGTGTTACCCCGGAAGTTGGATTGACGCGGTATTATCCGCTGGGATCGGACTATGCACATGTTTTGGGCTATGTGGGGCCAGTTTCTGACTTTGATTTGGGCAAGATAGAAAACCCGGACCCGCTGCTGAAAATCCCTCGGTTCCAGATTGGGAAGGTTGGGATTGAAGCCAAACAAGAGGACAGCCTGCGCGGCAAAGCGGGGACCAAACAAGTCGAGGTCAACGCTTCGGGGCGGGTTATGCGCGAATTGTCCCGGCGCACGGGCTTGTCTGGCGCAGACCTGCAGCTGACAGTGGATTCCAAGTTGCAATCCTATGTTCAAGCGCGCCTGGGCGATCAATCCGCCGCAGCGATTGTTATGGATTTGGAAACTGGTGATCTGCGGGCGATGTCGTCCGCGCCGACCTTTGATCCGAATTTGTTCGTGCAAGGTATCTCCGTCGCAGATTACCGTGAATTGACGGATAATGAGTTCCGTCCTTTGGCGTCCAAAACTGTGCAAGGCACGTATCCCCCGGGCTCAACGTTTAAGATGGTAACAGCCCTTGCCGCGCTAGAAGACGGCTTCGTCACATCCGAAGACACCGTCTATTGCCCTGGTCATCTTGAAGTCGGGGGGCGCAGATTCCATTGCTGGAAACGCGCGGGTCACGGCTGGATAGATTTGGCGAATTCGTTGAAGCAAAGCTGCGACGTCTACTATTACGACCTGGCGTTGAAGGTGGGGATTGAGAAAATCACAGCCATGGCCAACCGTCTAGGATTGGGGCAACGCTTTGATGTCCCGATGTCTGCGGTGGCGCGGGGTTTAACGCCGACCAAGGACTGGAAGTTCAAAACCCACAAAACGGATTGGGTGATCGGCGACACGGTGAACGCGTCCATCGGTCAAGGGTACATGCTGGCCTCGCCTTTGCAACTGACGGTCATGACTGCGCGAATTGCAACAGGGCGCGCGCTGTCGCCGAGATTGATAAAATCGGTGGATGGGATTGAGACGTCGGTCAGTCCAAACGCTGATCTGGGGGTTAATCCCAACAACCTGGCCCGCCTGCGGCGCGCTATGTATCAAGTGGTGAACGACCGTCGCGGCACAGCGTATAGCAGCCGGATCATTGCGGATGGGATGCGGATGGCTGGCAAGACGGGGACGTCTCAGGTGCGCAATATCACTGCGGCTGAACGCGCGGCAGGGGTGATCCGAAACGAAGACTTGCCCTGGAACCGCCGCGATCATGCGTTGTTTGTGAACTTCGCGCCCTATGACAATCCGCGCTTTGCGGTGGCTGTGGTTGTAGAGCATGGCGGCGGAGGATCCTCGGCTGCGGCCCCCATCGCGCGCGATATTACTTTGCAAGCGCTCTATGACGGCGAACCCCCGTTGGACGCTTACCCGACAAAAGATCGCGGTCGGATCCGCAGCCAACAAGAAACGCTGCGCAATGTCCGTCCGATTGCACGCGGTGTTGGCCGATCTGAGGATCAGGCATGAGTTATCTTGAATATACAGTTAAACATGTTCCAGCCGGTCCGCGAAAAATTCTGCATCTAAACTGGCCCCTTGCGCTGTTGTTGGCCACTGCGGCGGGGATCGGCTTTCTGATGCTGTACTCTGTCGCGGGCGGTAATTTCGCCGTCTGGGCCGAGCCGCAAACCAAGCGCTTTGTTGTGGGGTTCGTTTTGATGCTGTTCATCGCGATGATCCCGATATGGTTTTGGCGATCCATGGCGGCCCTGGCCTATGGCGGGACGATTCTACTCTTGCTGGGGGTTGAGTTTTTTGGCTCTGTCGGGATGGGGGCGCAACGCTGGATTGATTTGGGATTTATCCGGCTGCAACCGTCTGAATTGATGAAAATTACGCTTATTATGGCGCTGGCGGCCTATTATGACGCACTGCCACGCAACAAAACTTCTGGCGCGCTTTGGGTCGCTATTCCGGTTCTGCTGATTATGGTTCCGACCTATTTGGTGTTACGCCAGCCAGATTTGGGCACGTCGATCTTGCTGTTGGCTGCGGGTGGCGGGCTGATGTTTGTGGCCGGCGTACATTGGGCGTATTTCGCTGCGGTGATCGCCTCTGTCGTGGGCTTGGTTACAGCGGTCTTTCAATCCCGAGGCACGGGTTGGCAGTTGTTGCAAGACTACCAATATCGCCGGATCGACACGTTTTTGGATCCATCTCAAGATCCCTTGGGCGCAGGCTATCATATCACCCAATCCAAAATTGCATTAGGATCAGGCGGTTGGACCGGGCGCGGCTTCATGCAAGGTACGCAATCGCGGCTGAATTTTCTGCCTGAAAAACACACAGACTTTATCTTTACAACCTTGGCAGAAGAGTTCGGCTTCATGGGCGGCTTCACTTTGTTGTTGATTTATACGCTGATCATCGTGTTTTGCGTCGCCTCAGCATTGGCCAACCGAGATCGCTTTTCCAACCTCTTGATCCTTGGGATCGCGTTGAATTTCTTCCTGTTTTTCGCAGTGAATATGTCCATGGTGATGGGTCTTGCGCCTGTTGTGGGCGTGCCTCTGCCGATGGTGAGTTATGGCGGATCTGCGATGTTGGTTCTGCTGGTGGCCTTTGGGCTGGTTCAATCTGCACATGTTCACAGGCCGCGTTAACTATGATCACAATTCTCTTTGCCGCTTTGCCCAACCGTTGGGTGGAATACGAAATACCCTTGCGCAGAGCTTTTGCGGCCCAAGATTTGGACGTCAATTTGGTGCTTGAGGCTGACCCAGCTGATGTGGATTACATCATCTACGCGCCCAACAGCGACGTGCAGGATTTCAGGCCATATACGCGCTGCAAAGCGGTCCTTAGCCTGTGGGCTGGGGTCGAGACGATCGTGGGTAACAAGACCTTAACGCAACCGCTATCCCGCATGGTGGATCCGTCCCTGACCCAAGGCATGGTCGAGTGGGTGACGGGTCACGTGTTGCGCCACCATTTGGGCATGGACGCGCATATCACGGCAAGACCGGGCGATTGGATGCCCTCTGCGCCGCCTGTCGCTTGGGATCGCAAGATCACAATTTTGGGTTTAGGTGAACTTGGGGGGGCCTGCGCAACTGCGCTGGCCGGGATCGGTTTTGACGTGCATGGCTTCGCGACGGGACTGAAAACGTTGAGCAATATCACTTGTCATACAGATTTGACCGTAGCCTTGAAGGACGCGCATGGCGTTGTTTTGTTGTTGCCGGATACTCCTGCGACCGAGAATATCTTGAACGCCGATGCGCTTTCCATGCTGGCGCCGGGGGCCTTCGTTTTGAACCCTGGTCGCGGCCCTTTGATTGACGATGCCGCGTTAATAGACGCCTTGAAAACAGGTCATATTGGCCATGCGACGCTGGATGTTTTCCGATCCGAACCTTTGCCAGAAACTGACCCGTATTGGCATCTGCCCAATGTGACCGTCACGCCGCATATCGCGTCAGAAACGCGACCCAAATGGGCGTCAGGTTCGATTGCGACGAATATTCGTGGCTTTGAAGATGGCAAGCCCTTGATGCATCTGGTTGATCGCGCTCGGGGTTATTGATCTTGTGCCGCGCGCCCCATTTTGGCTTTCAACCAAGTGAACGCGAAGTCCAACGCGCCTAAGGCCAGCAAGGATCCAACCCCAAAAATGATGTAACGGTATTCCCAGAACACGGTGCGGCGGAAGACGCGAAGTTCGCCATATGCTGACCACAGCCCCCAAGCTGCTGCGAAGGCCAAGAATATTGCAAGACTGCGCGCAATCATTGAACCACCTTGATCGTTTCGGGTGCAATTTTGAACACAAGCATACCGCCATGCCGTTCCACATCCCCTTCGATTTCGACGAAAATCGCAGTGTAGTCCAGAAGCTCGGGCGTGACCGTGACGCCATCTGGATTGGACATCAGCAAGAATTCACTGCCATCAATAGGCCCAGAGGACACAAACACTGGGGCAATATCACCAAGCAGGCACAGATTTGCGCAGGCTCTGTGGGCCAGCCCAGTCCCAGGCCGCATCGCGCCGTTCAAGCATTTTCCATCGCAAATCTCGCCCTGAAGCCGCCAACGTCCCAAGGGTTCGACGTCAATATCCAGGCCTCGTGTTTGATCCTCAGCTGGCTTAAGTCCGCGTGCTCCACCGCGCAGCTGCATGCCTTTTAAAGATCCGCGATCCATGCGAATACCATTGGCTTCAACGACTTGCCCGTCCAAACCTTCGGCTTGCGTGAATGCTCCGCGCTTGCCATTTCCGGACAGTAAGATCGTATCACCCGGCGCGAATTGTGGGCTCTCGATCACGTGTAAGATTGGGTAGGGATTGACCTGCAAGACCCCAGTCACCTGCACGCGTCCCATGAAAGCACCGCCGCCCGTGTCGGTTTGCGTGGCGGCTGTCCCATAGGACAAGGCCGCGAAACTGATGATCAGCAGGCCCGCAACACTGGCTAAGAAAAACCGCAGTGCTTTTGGGACTTTCCCCCAGCCTACGAAAAACGGATCTGTGGGTTTAGGCATGTGCGGCGACCTCATAAATAATGGGTTCTACATCAGTCCCGGGCTGATTTGCCTTGCGGTCGATATAGAGAACGCCGTCTTCGAGCTTCATATTGTAAGTCGGGATCATCTCGGTGAAGGGCGCTGGGGATCTGCCATTGCGCGCCTTATAGCTGAAGCCATGCCAAGGACAGGTCACACAACCAAATACGATTTTGCCTTCACCCAACGGGCCACCTTGATGGGCGCAGGCGTTTGAAACGGCGGAAAAAGATGTGCCTGTGCGAAAAATGGCAACGCGTTCATCTTTGGACAGCGCAATGATTGCGGCGCGTTTGTCTGCGATGTCTTCTGGCCGGCAGGCTTTGACCCAGTCGATCGCA
Organism: Paracoccaceae bacterium; assembly: GCA_045106335.1. Lineage (GTDB taxonomy): Bacteria > Pseudomonadota > Alphaproteobacteria > Rhodobacterales > Rhodobacteraceae > Aliishimia. Next base: position 140,164 of record JBGCEM010000024.1, read on the forward strand.
GAGGCGGCGACTTTGCGCTCTAGGATCAAAGCCGCCAGGTGAAGTGCGGCGACAAGTAAGGCGCTGGCGATGAAGGCCGCGCCAAACACTGGGTTTTTACTGTCCTGGAAATACCCCAATGCAACATGTGCAACGACCAAAGCATAGGCCGGGTAGATGAGAAGATGCAGTGATTTCCAGACGGGTGCGGATAGGAAGGACAGCCAAAAATCATGGCTTGTGGCTGCCAAGATCGCCAGCAGTATCAATGCGCTGAACCCCAGAATTTCTATAGGAAACCCAAGGATTTGTCCAAATCCCGTGACGCTTTCAAACATGGCCGTAAGGGGCGGTTGTCCAGTGAAGGCGAAGTACCACCCAAACACGTAAGTCGCATGAGTGAAGGCGACCAAAGAGGTCAGAACGCCGAAATGGCGACGATTGTACAGAACAGGTAAAAACCGTTTGTCCAGGCGCGCCAGCGGCCCGATGCACAAGATAAATGTCAGCATCCACAGCGCGCAGGTGCCAAAGGCGCGCATGCGCAGGGTGGCGTTGTTCAAGGTTCGCTCAAGCTCTGCGGCGGGGGTGCCAAGTTCAATGAAAACAAAGATATAGATCACCACCAAAGCGATGAGCACGGCGTCATAAATCCATTTGTTCATGTTCCATTGGACGGGAACGTATTTGACGCTCATTCAGGGGCCTCCAACAAAACGGGTGCGGCCAAAGTTGCGGGATCTTGGCGCACGAACAGGGCGATCAAAAGGATCACGGGGATGGCGATGATAAACCCAAGTTGTGCGCGATCCTGACGCAGACGCGGCATCCGGTGGCGGTCCAATTTCTGCTCACCCTTGGTTAAGACGATCCACCGCCAAATCACCAATGGCCAAATCAGCAATACTCCTGGGATCAAAAGCGGGCGAAAGAACCAGGCATCTTGTGCGTTTTCGTCAACACGGCCCAAGCCAAACACAATAAACACAAGTGCGACTGCCGCGCCCAAATAAAGATACCCTGTCCCAATAAGGATCATATGTGCTCCTTCAGAAGCCTGCGTCGGGTGTTGCGGACATTAAAGATGTTGGCCTCCGTCAATACATAGAAGTTGCCCGGTAAACGCATGCGCATCCAGCAAAAAATGCATCGCGTGTACGATGTCTTCGGGATCAGCACCGCGCTGCAACGGCGCGCCTTTGCGGTGCTCTTCGAACTGCGCGTCAGATTGTTCCGCGCCCTGCAGGGTCGAGCCGGGGCCAATGCCATTCACGCGGACATGCGGTCCCAAAGCGCGCGCACTGGTTTGCGTAAACGTCCAAAGCCCGGTCTTGGCCAAAGTATATGTCATGTAGTGTTCGGTCAGTTTGCGCACTTTTTGATCGATCATATTCACCACACACGCGTTCGCGCGCATTTCGCCATTGGCTTGCTGTGTGGCACGGGGCGCTTGTTTCGCGAAATGTTGCGTCAGCACAAAAGG
>JBGCEM010000025.1:0-18714 GCA_045106335.1 Paracoccaceae bacterium
CTGCGCTGGGTTTGCGCACCCCAGTATTTTTCGGAAGGAACTTCTAAAGGGCCAAAGCTATCGGACTCAGTGCGGGTATCCGGCATAAGAAGTCTCCTTTTGAGTATGTTTGAATTTTATATATCTTGGATCGTTATGAGACAATTAATCTCACTGACGAGACACGCGATTATGAAAAATAAGAACGGTTTTTAAAACGCATGTTGGTCACCCCGCGAAAGGGGCAGTTTAAGAGACGCGAGACATTCACTTGCGAAAAGAATCCAGACTGACCACTTCGCTCTCGGTCTTCTGAGGCGCTTCAACCTCAGCTTCTACTTCAATTTCAATTTCTTCTTCATCCTCGTCCGAGACGGCTTCGACAAGATGAGGCACGTCGTCGTCATCTTCATGCGCATCAAAACGAAGACCGAACTCAACAGATGGATCGACGAATGTGAGGACAGCTTCAAATGGAATATGAAGTCGAACAGGCTGGTTTGAAAAGCTGAGTGTGATCTCGAACCAATCATCCGATACGACCAGATCTTCATACCAGTTCTGTATGACGATGGTCATCTCGTTGGGGTGCTGTTCTTTCAGCCAGTCAGGCGCATCAATATCTTCGTGGCTCAAATCAACAGAAATGAAAAAGTGATGATTTCCCGGAAGGCCTTCAACCGCGATGTCTTCGAGCACTTCAGCCATCACCCGGCGCAAGGCCCGGTGCATTAGAAATCCATAATCAATGCTGTTGCTCACGCGACTCAATCTCCATTTGTCTTTCGAGAACTTATAGCGGCCAAGCGGCTTAATACAATTCCGAGTGTTAAATCGTAAAGCTCGAGCGAAGTGCATTCTACCGTCATGACTTCAAGGTATTTACGATAAAGCATAATTTCCAGTGAAGAGGGCGCGGGAACGCACTCGTTTCGATCAGCAAAATACGTCAACTGATCAGGGACTTGAAAATGTGAAGTAAGTGGAGGCTTCTGTTGCCAGGTGCCTCCGAACCCCGCGAACGCCGGCTAGGGCGAACGACTTAAAGTTTCGATCTTACGCACAGCTTACGCTGCGAGTGCGACCGGAGCATGGTTGTCATTTGCAACTATACTTATCGAGCCGGTAACGGTGGCATCCTGCCGAATGAAAGCTAACACCTTTAGACGTCCGTCGATCCTATTTCGACCCCCCGGTTTCGAAAGATATCCCCAAATGAAGGATGCTGCCGAAAGCTATTGGTGGAGTCGCCGGGTACCGCCCCCGGGTCCGATCCGTTTATTACGAGCGCATTTATGTCCATAGTTCCGAAGAACAACTTGTATATAGAAAGCCGGGGGGCGTATCGCAAGGGGTAGAATTCTTCGATTTTGAAGAGATACTTTAAGTTTATCCCTTAATTTATTGTTATTAAGAACTTAAATTTGCCAACAAGAACCAGACCGCAAGGACCGCTTCTATTCCGCCAAACACAAGAACTTTGCCCAAAGGTGGCTTATCAAACAAAAGCGATAGCGCGCGACCAAATGCTGCCCCAAGGAAAGCAAAGCCCAACATTGCATACCCCATTGGCACGCCAAGCCAGATCGCAGCCAATCCTGCGACCACAAATAGTCCACCAACGGACGCGCGCATTTCGCTAAGGCCCATGGTTGAATTCGTCGGTTCAAGGTCCAGCGCCGCTGCTGTGAATCGGGGGGCTAAGAAGCCAAACAGGCCGAATCCAATGGTCAGGACTGCGGCGATTATGTTGAGCGCATCAATCAAGATGCGCCTTTCTTAAGACGCGCCGCGAACACACTGTCAGCCAAAGCGATCGTTTCGGCTTCCAAGTCCGTCAGAGCGTTGGCTGTTCCCGTCGGGTCAGAAGCGGCAATGCAGTCTGCGATCCGTTCGTGTAGGGCAACGATCCGGGCGCGATCACGCGCAGTGAAGGTGATCATGTTCATCAACGGTTGCATCGCTTCCACCGCACCCGCCAGTTGGTAGGACAAAACCGGGTTTCCAGCCCCATCTACAAGCGCGCGGTGAAACGCGACATCCGAGGCGCAGAACGCCTCATCTGTCAGGCCTGGCTGGCTTTGACGGTGAATCTCTGCACGCATTGTGGCCATGTGATCTGGCGTTTTGCGATGAACGGCCAAGGGCGCGCAGGCGCGTTCCAAGGCATATCTTGCCTCGCAGGCTGTCGCAAAGCTGACGGCATTCATCGACAGCAACAAGGTCGATGTCGTGATTTGCTGGGGGTAGGCGTCTTCAAAGCTGAGCCGGTTTACAAATGCGCCCCCCGATGCACCGCGCTGCGTTCGGATCAGCGATTGCGCCGCCAAACGCTTCAACGCCTCACGCACAGTGGGTCGGGACACATCAAACTGCTCGGACAATTCTGCTTCCGACGGAAGCCGATCATCAAAGCGTAATTTACCCGCAATGATCGCATCTCTGACTTGGGAAGCAATTGTTGCGGAGAGATCTGCGGGTTTTTTTTGTTTATTTTTCATTTGTCATACATTTTAATGTCTGACATTTAAAACAGCAAGTGATGATTCATGAGGATGCGATGCCTGCGTTAACCAGATCTGTTTTATGGCTCGGGTTTTTTGGGCTGATCCTGCTGTCCTGGGTATGGATGTATACGATGTCGACGGGCATGGGGCTGGATCTTTTGGGCCGGCCCAATGCAATGGCGCAGCGCATGGCGGCGATGGATCCGCGGATGGACATGTATATGCCGATGGCCGAATTCGGCCCCTTATTTGGCATGTGGGCGGGCATGATGGCGGCGATGATGTTGCCGACGATGGTGCCGACGTTGCGCGCTTACGAGGATTTGATGGTCAGCGCCACGGGAACGCGTGCCGGTTGGACCGGCGTTTTGCTTGGATATTTTATTGTTTGGGTCATCTTTGCACTCGTGATCACAGGATTGCAACTTTGGTTATTATTCAGCGGTTTCATTGATATGCTGGGCATTCTTAAATCTCCATACTGGGGCGCAGCCTTGCTGATCGTTGTTGGGCTGTTTCAATTTACCCGGGTCAAGGAAATCTGCCACGGCGTGTGCCACAGCCCCATGACCTACTTCCTGCGCAGCTGGAGAACTGGCTTCAGCGGCGGTTTGCGTATGGGGCTGGGTTTGGGCGCGTATTGCGTGGGCTGTTGCTGGGGCTTCATGAGCCTGGGCTTCGTGGGCGGCATGATGAGCCTTGCTTGGATGGGGCTGGCCACTGTGTTTATGATCTTTGAAAAATTGCCCCAGGTCGGTCACAGATTAACACGCCCTGCTGGGGTCTTACTCATATTGGCTGGCTTGGCTTACGCCGCAACTCCACTTTTGGAAGGATAATCATGGCTGTGAAAAGAAAACCTGACGCGGATCGATTGCCGATTTCGCAACGGATCGACCAGCGGATGCCAAACCCCGGGCGCCGTCAAATGAACCCGACCGAATGGGCGATCAAGGGCGAATTGTTCCTGAACTGCTCGTGCACGGTGTTCTGCCCTTGTGTTGTTTCGCTTGGCGCGCACCCGCCCACGGAAGGCGATTGCAAGGCCTGGATGGCAATCGCAATTGATGAGGGCCACTTTGAGGGTGAAGATTTATCGGGTCTGAACATTGGTCTGATGGTCGATATCCCGGGCCGTATGGCCGAAGGCGGCTGGAAAGTTGCGGCTTATGTAGACGAACGGGCCAGTGGCAAAGCCTATAATGGCTTGTTGCAGATTTTCTCGGGCGCGGCTGGGGGCACGACGGGTCTGTTTACAATGTTGGTCAGTGATATCGTGGGCGCCGAGCGTGAGAAGGTCGAAATCGTGCGCGAAGGTAAAAAGCGTGGCCTATACGTCGGACGCAAAATCCAAGGCGAAATTGAAATGATCGACGGCGGTGATCCCAATCACCCGGTCATGATCAGCAATTCGAAATATTGGATGGGTCCAGACATTATCGCAGCGCGGGGGCTGAAATCCAAAGTGCGGGATTACGGTCGGATCTGGGATTTTGGTGGTAAGTCTGCCGAGATTTGCCCAATTGATTGGAAGGGTCCCAAGCCCTGATCGACCCGGGCTAGTTTCATACAGTGGCGCAATATAAAGCGTTGGAAAACAATCAGCTTTGGCCGAAACTTGAAGCGATGCCTGAAGATGAACAGATCCAAGATCGCGGCGCTTTATTTGGATCGACTTTCGCGACCTTTAATCACAATGCCCGAGGGTTAACATGGCACAGATTTCAACATCCCGCAGATTGCGCCGAACGCCCTTTTCCGAAGGCGTGGAAGCTGCTGGCGTTAAGGCGTACACCGTTTACAACCATATGCTGTTGGCGACTGTGTTTCGGTCCGTTCAAGAAGATTACCGCCACCTAAAAGAAAAAGTGCAGCTGTGGGACGTGTCGGTGGAACGGCAGGTCGAACTTCGCGGGCCCGATGCTGCCCGCCTGATGCAAATGCTCACCCCCCGGGATCTGCGGGGGATGCTGCCGGGGCAGTGTTTTTATGTCCCTATCGTAGATGAAACCGGTGGGATGCTTAACGACCCGGTTGCTTTAAAATTGGCAGAAGATCGCTGGTGGATTTCTATTGCCGACAGCGATTTGTTATTTTGGGTCAAAGGCATTGTCTACGGTTATCGCTTGGATGTTTTGGTCGATGAGCCCGATGTTTCGCCCCTGGCCGTCCAAGGTCCGCATGCCGAGGATGTCATGGAGGCCCTGTTTGGTAGCTCCATTCGTGATCTAAAGTTCTTTCGTTTTGGGATGTATGCTTTTCATGGGCGGGACTTGATTATCGCGCGCTCGGGGTATTCAAAACAAGGCGGGTTTGAGATCTATGTGCCGGACGGGCTCGATCTTGGAATGCCGTTGTGGAATGCCCTGATGGAGGCCGGAGCCGCCTGGGATATTCATGCAGGCTGCCCGAATCTGATCGAGCGAATTGAAGGCGGTTTATTGTCCTATGGCAATGATATGACACGGGAAAACACACCCCATGAATGCGGGTTGGGGCGGTTTTGTAGCACGCAAACTGCCATTGGGTGTGTGGGACGTGATGCGTTGCTGCGCGTGGCCAAAGAGGGCCCCGTAAAGCAGATCCGACCGATTGAAATCCTTGGAACAGCGCTGCCGTCTTGTGAAACGCTCTGGCCCTTGCTGTCGAAAAAGGGCAAAGTTGTGGGCTATGTCAGCTCGGCGGCGCAAAGCCCCGATTTTGCCAGTGGCGTCGCGATTGGCATGGTACGTATGACACATTGGGACGAAGGCACTGCGCTGTGTGTTGAAACGCCAGACGGAATGCGCGAAGCCATCGTGCAGGAAAACTTTTGGATTTAGCGCCTCTCGCGCGCAACTGACATCAACTCAATAAGGATGAGATATGACCTTCAACGCTTTGATCGTAAATAAGAATGATGAAGGAAAAACCTCGGCAGAGGTTCAAGAAATCACCACAGATCAACTGCCAGCTGGCGATGTAACAGTCGCGGTCGAATACTCGACGGTCAACTACAAAGACGGGCTGTGCATTGGGCCTGGCGGTGGATTGGTGCGCAATTATCCCCACGTGCCAGGGATCGACTTTGCCGGTACGGTTGAGGCGTCAGAGGATGATCGTTATGCACCCGGTGACAAGGTGGTCCTGACTGGGTGGCGCGTCGGCGAAGCGCATTGGGGCGGGTATGCGCAAAAGGCGCGGGTCAAAGCCGATTGGCTGGTGCCTTTACCGGATGGGCTCAGCACGCATCAAGCGATGGCTGTCGGCACTGCCGGATTTACGTCCATGCTGGCCGTGATGGCTTTGGAAGACCATGGCATCAAGCCTGGCCCCGTGTTGGTCACCGGCGCTGCTGGTGGCGTTGGATCTGTCGCGGTCGCTTTGTTGGCAGCCTTAGGGCATGAAGTCGCAGCCGTAACCGGGCGGCCCGAAACAGCCGAGTATTTGAAATCTCTTGGAGCCAGTCAGATTGTGCCCCGTACAGATATTAACGAAACTACAAAACGCCCGCTTGAGGCAGAAACTTGGGGCGGCTGCGTAGATGCCGTGGGCGGCGACATGTTGGCGCGTGTGCTGGGGCAGATGAGCTATGGCGCCAGTGTTGCGGCTGTCGGTTTGGCGGGGGGGGCGAACCTACCTGCCACGGTGATCCCGTTTCTGCTGCGGGGCGTGAACCTGCTTGGAATCGACAGTGTCATGCAGCCCTACGACAATCGCCTACGAGCTTGGGCGCGGATCGCCAAGGATCTGCCAATAGAAAAGCTGGACGCAATGGTCCAACCAGCAACTTTGTCTGATCTTCCCGGCTTGGGTCGGGATATTCTAAAAGGTCAGGTCAAAGGCCGTGTTGTGGTCGACGTGAACGCATAAACAGCGTTTGCAAACTTATGTGAACTGGTTTGCAAAGCTAACTTAGTGTTTGAAAAGAAACATCAATTAGGACCCTCGCGCATGACACAGTATGATGACCAAAACATCTTTGCAAAAATCTTGCGCGGGGAAATCCCGTCCTTTCAGGTTTATGAAGATGCCGACACCTTGTGCTTTATGGATATTATGCCGCGCGCAGACGGGCATTGTTTGGTGATCCCTAAAACGCCGTGCCGTAACATGTTGGATGCCAGCCCAGCGCAATTATCGGCCTGTATGAACACAGTTAACAAGGTCGCAAATGCGGCCAAGGCCGCTCTGAATGCTGATGGTATAACCTTGCAACAATTCAACGAGGCAGCAGGGGGACAAGAGGTGTTTCACTTGCATTTTCACATCCTTCCACGTCACAGCGATCTGCCACTACGCGCGCCCGGGACGATGGGCGATATGGACAGCATCAAAGAAACGGCGAAAAAGATCTCGGCCAAGATTTAGGCGACCCAATCCGCAAGCCATGGGTCGATTCGCAAGTGCGAATTCAATTTATGGTAGCTAAACGGTTAATTCGGCGCATCGGCCCAATAATTCAGGCTGCAAATTTCATGGTTTGCGCGAAATCTTATTTTAATTTGTCTAAAACTGCGGTTCTTGCCATTAATCTGTTCCGCTTCCTGGGATTTGTATGGTTTGTTAGCGATAGCCAACAAAAAAACCAACAGGAAGGGCGCTATGTCTATTAAACCTCCTTTGATGGATCTTCCCATCAAAACAGCTGAGACCGGGTTTTATCGCGGTTTCAGCCTTAATGTGACGGTGGTAAGTAAAGTTATCATTAGTCTTTTGGTCGTCTGGTGTATCGTCTGGCCCACGCAGGCCGGGACTATTCTGGGTGAATGGAACACCGCAATTTTGGCGCAGTTTGCGGCTTGGTACATCTGGGTTGTCACTGCGTTCGTGATTGTTTGCATCGGGCTTGCGATATGGCCGACTGCGGGTCGTTTGAACCTGGGTGGGCCTGGCGAAGGTCCTGAGTTTTCGAACTTTTCCTGGTTTTCGATGATGTTTGGTGCCGGGATCGGTGTTGGCATGTTGACTTGGGCCGTCGCGGAACCTGTTGCGCATTTCAAAAACAACCCAGCTGTTATTCAAGGTGTGACAACGGCGCTGGACGCCAACAACGTGCGCGAGGCCTATGTGTGGTCCTTTCTGCACTGGGGGCTGGGCGCATGGGCGTGCTATGCGATTGCAGGACTGGCTTTGGCGTTCTTCAGCTATCGCCGTGGTCTGCCACTGACGATCCGCTCGTCCTTGACGCCGCTGTTCGGCAAGTCCCTGTCGGGAAATTTAGGTCACTTGATTGATATCGTCGCAGTTGTCGCCACCATACTGGGTGTTGCGCAAACGCTTGGTTTTGGGGTTGAGCAGTTCGTGGCTGGTTTGACGCGGATTGGCATCGGCGGCTTAGCGCTTGAAGATGGCTCGGCCACAAACACGGGCATTGTCGTTGCGTTGCTGGTGATTATGGGGGCCTCGACCCTTTCTGCGCTGTCTGGCGTTGGCAAGGGCATTAAGTGGCTTTCCAACATAAATATGGTGTTGTCGATCTTCTTGCTGGGTTTCTTTATCCTTTTCGGCGCGACATTCTTCGGGGCTACGGCGTTCTTTGTCGGTATCTGGGACTACCTGATCTCGCTGCCGTTCCTCAGCTTCAACGTCTATAGCTCGGACGGTGTCGAAGGATCTGAAGCCTTCTTGCTCACTCACTGGCAGGGGTGGTGGCCTGTGTTCTACTGGGCTTGGTGGATTGCCTTTGCTCCGTTTGTGGGACTGTTCCTTGCGCGTATTTCCCGTGGCCGTACGATCCGTGAATTCGTTCTGGGCGCCATGATCGTTCCCTCGCTGATGTGCTTTGTCTGGTTTGCATGGGCCGGAGGGACAGCCATCGATCTGGAACTGAATGGTGGTGCGAACGGGGTCATTTTGGACGCAGCCAATGGTGACAAAATTTTCGCCATGACGGACTTCATGCTGTCTCCGATCTCGCAGGTCTTGTCCTGGGGCATGGCGGTCGTCATCGTTGTTTTGCTGATGACATTCTTGGTCACGTCTGCTGACTCGGCCGTCCTGATCGTGAACACCATCAACGCCGCAGGCGACGAGGGCCCCAAGGCGCGTCCGCATATTCTGTTCTGGGGCGCAGCCCTTGCCTTCGTGGTGGGTGGATTGCTCATGTCTGGTGGGACCGGCGCGATCCAAACAGCGATGGTGATCGGTGCATTGCCGTTTTCCATTGTGATGGCGTTGATGTGCATCGCGTTGATCAAGGCGATCTACATGGATGGGCGTCGCGAAGCCGCTGGCGTTGCGACGGTGCATCACGAAATTAGCACACCCGCAGAATAATCTAAACGCTTTCGGAAAGGGGCCCCGTGGAAACGCGGGGCCTTTTTCACGTCTTGACCCTTTGCTTACAATGCGTGTTCATACCCCCATGACACTTGACCTAGATTTCGTACGCGCGCAATTTCCGGCGTTTTCTGAACCGACTTTGCAAGGCCAATCGTTTTTTGGCAATGCAGGGGGCAGCTATGCCTGTGGCCCTGTGATTGACCGGTTGAACCGATTTTACACCCAGCGCAAAGTGCAACCTTATTCCGCCTATGAGGCGTCCCGTCTTGCTGGCGCGGAAATGGATGAGGCCCGCACGCGCATGGCAGCCATTTTAGGTGTTGCGCCGCACGAGCTGAGTTTTGGGCCCTCGACAACGCAAAATGCCTATGTCCTAGCGAACGCATTTGCCGAATGGATGGAGCCGGGACAGGCCATTGTGGTGACCAATCAGGATCACGAGGCAAATTCCGGCCCTTGGCGACGCTTGGCCGCGCGCGGTATTGAGATTCGCGAATGGCGCCTTGACACTGACACAGGTCAACTGAACCCCGAAGATCTTGCAGAGTTGCTGGATGACACTGTTCGGCTTGTGTGCTTTCCCCATTGCTCGAACGTGATTGGCGATATCAACCCCGTGAGCGAAATCACTGCGATTGCCCATGCGGCTGGTGCGTTTGTCTGTGTGGATGGTGTCAGCTACGCGCCGCATGGCTTTGTGGATGTCGGCTCACTTGGCTGTGATATTTACCTGTTTTCTGCCTATAAAACCTACGGCCCGCATCAAGGCCTGATGGTGATGCGTGAAGCTTTGGCAAAAATGCTGCCCAATCAGGGACACAGCTTTAATGGTCATGACCTTACCAAGAAATTCACGCCTGCAGGACCAGATCACGCGCAAGTCGCCGCCTGTGCTGGGATGGCGGATTACATCGATGCGCTGGCTGCGCATCATGATTTGCCAGATGCGCAAGCGGTTCATGGCGCTATGCGCGCGCATGAAATCGCTTTGACGCAACCATTGCTGGATTGGGCACAAGCGCGCAACGATGTGCGTCTGATCGGGCCGGCAGAGGCGACGCGGCGCGCACCCACTGTGTCGTTGGATTTAGGGCGTCCTTCCGAACCCATCGCAGCAGCTTTGGCCGAACATGGGATCATGGCAGAGGGGGGTGATTTTTATGCAGGGCGCGCGCTGAAAGCCGTCGGCGTAGATCCACAAACCGGTGTGCTGCGCTTGAGCTTTGTGCACTACACCGCGCCCGACGATATCGCCAAACTGATCGATGGGTTAGAACGCGTTTTGTAGATCGGCGCCGTCCGTTGCTATTATTTGCAGCAATTCACAGCGGATCCGCAAGCCAAGCACAATTCCCGTAAGTCGCCGCTTGATACAGTTTCGCGAGCGCTACCTATTCATGGTTACTCTTTGGTAAAGGCTTGCAAGCTAATGTCCCCAACACTTGTCTGGTTCCGCCGCGACTTGCGCGTGACGGATCATCCCGCTTTGACCGCCGCCTGCACTGCGGGGCCTGTCATCCCCGTCTTTATCTGTGATGACAGTGTGACAGCACTTGGCGCGGCCCCCAAATGGCGTTTGCAAATAGGTCTTGAGCAGTTTGCAAAGTCTTTGCAAAGTCGGGGAAACCAGTTGATTTTGCGCAAAGGGGACGCGCTGCACGTCCTGCAAGAGCTGATCGCGCAAACTGGGGCCAAGTCTGTCTTTTGGTCTCGGCTTTATGATCCTGAAGCCGTTGAGCGGGACACAAAGGTCAAAGCCGCGCTCAAACAGCAGGGAATTGAGGCCAAAAGTTTTGGTGGGCACTTGATGTTCGAACCCTGGAGCACACAAACGAAGACGGGCGGTTTTTACAAAGTCTACACCCCGTTTTGGAAGTCGCTCAAAGATCGCGATGTAGAGATCCCTCTGCCCGCTCCGGGCAAGATACCAGGCCCTAACACGTGGCCAGACAGTGACGATCTACACTCCTGGCAGCTGGGCCGTGCAATGAATCGCGGCGCAGATGTTGTGCGCCCCTTTGTGCGTCTGGGCGAGACAGCAGCGCAGGATCGCTTGGCGCATTTCATCGAAACGATTGTGGCCGGGTATGGCGTCAGTCGCGATCGTCCTGATCAGGATGGCACTTCGGGGCTGAGCGAAAATCTGGCTTTAGGGGAAATCAGTCCGCACCAATGTTGGCATGCTGGCATGCGGGCGCACCACGATGGCAAGCCCGGGGCAGAGACTTTCCTAAAGGAACTCGTTTGGCGCGAATTCGCCTATCATTTGATGCATCATACACCACAGATCCTAACAGATAATTGGAAGCCGGATTGGGACAAATTCGCGTGGAACTCAGATCCAAGCACGGACCATGTTCAAGCCTGGATGCAAGGGCGCACGGGCTTGCGCTTTGTGGATGCCGCGTTGCGTGAAATGTACGTGACTGGGCGCATGCACAATCGCGGGCGGATGATTGTGGCGTCTTACTTGACCAAACACTTATTGACCGACTGGAAAATTGGTTTGAAATGGTTCGAAGATTGTTTGATCGACTGGGATCCAGCCTCAAATGCGATGGGATGGCAGTGGTCGGCAGGGTCAGGCCCTGATGCAACACCCTATTTCCGCGTCTTCAACCCAACAACGCAGCTGGATAAATTTGACCCGCAACGCGCGTATGTCGACCGCTGGATCGGAGAGGGAAAACGCAACCCCGCACCAGATGCGTTGCGCTATTTCGATGCAATCCCGCGCAGTTGGAATATGTCTGTCGCCGGTACTTACCCAGAGCCAATCGTTCCAGCGGATGTCGGGCGAAAACGCGCTTTGGCCGCCTATGAAACACGTGGATTTTAAGGAATTAGCGGGCGCAATCCGGTGCGTGTGACAGGTGGATTTTGGCTGAATTTCCCAAAGCGGTGTACAACGTAAAATAGAGCTAATTTATGCACTTAAATGCCAAACTTCACTTGTTTGTGCAGGGCGCTTGCCAAACCTTAAGCAGCAGCCTAGCGTGATAAAAAATTAAGGGGACGGGGATGATCCTAACAACAACAGACGGCCAGGAGAACCTGCCGCGATACTTCAAACACGTCTTTAAGATGGCTCTGGACATGAACAATGGCCGCGTCGATTTCGTGCTGTCTGATGGGCGGGTGTTTCGGGCCGAAGGGAAGAATGCTGGTCCTGTAGCCGAACTACATATCCACAACGAAGATCTGTTTTCGCGTCTAATCCGCGAAGGCGATCTGGGGTTTTGCGATGCCTATCTGGACGAGTGGTGGTCTACGCCCGATCTGCAGGCCTTCATGGATCTGGTCCACGCGGATAACGAGGACATCTACGACGGATTTCCCGGTCAAACCCTTGTGCGCACCTACGAAAAGCTAAGATTTTGGCTGCAACGCAATCACAAGGCACAGGCGCGCAAAAATATCAGCTATCACTATGATCTGGGCAACGCGTTTTATGGCCTGTGGCTTGACGATACCATGACATATTCCTCGGCTCTGTTTGAGACCGGGCAGGAAAGTACGGAAAAAGCGCAGATTGCGAAGTATAAATCCATGATCGATCAAATGGGTGTGCAACCCGGTGATCATATCTTGGAAATTGGCTGCGGGTGGGGCGGCTTTGCGGAATATGCCGCCAAAGAACGTGGGATGAAAGTCACGGGTCTGACCATCAGCGAAGAACAGTTTAAATACGCCCGGCAACGCATTGAAGATGCAGGTCTATCTGACTTGGTGGACTTCAAGCTGCAGGACTATCGCGACGAAACCGGGCATTATGATGGCATCGCCTCTATCGAGATGTTCGAAGCTGTCGGCGAGAAATACTGGCCGGTCTATTTTGAGACAGTGCGCGATCGCTTGAAACCCGGCAAGAACGCGACCTTGCAGATCATCACAGTGCATAATCGGCGGTGGGATGTGTATAAACGCGGCGTGGATTTCATTCAGAAATACATTTTTCCCGGCGGTATGCTGCCAAGTCCGAACGCATTAAAGGCCCAAGTGATCAAAGCTGGACTGAATGTCGAAAAATCGGTTGAATTTGGTCAGAGTTATTCGCTGACATTGCGGCGCTGGCACGAAACCTTCAACGAAAAGTGGGATCAAGTGGCCGAAATGGGGTTTGACGAACGCTTTCGGCGCATGTGGAATTTTTATCTGACCTCTTGTGCGGCGACCTTCGAAAGTGCCAATTGTGACGTAACACAAATCACCATCAAGCGGCCCAGTTAAACTCGGTTTGGGCGGCGCAAGTAAGGAGAGCTGCCCATGCCCACTGCCGCGCGACTGGTTGCTGCTGTGTGCGTCTGCGTTTTGTCGATCCTTCTGTCGCGCATAGTGCAAGACATTTACCTGCGCGACGTGGCCCCCGTAAATTTTGGGTATTTCATGTGGATCAATGCAGGTCTTGGGGCCGTGATTGGGTGGGGCCCTGTTGGGAAACGCGCGAAAGCGGATCTGTCAGCCGCACTTTCAAACGGGGTGACCGGCGTAATCTTGCTGATCGGAATATGCATATTTGCGCATGCTTTTCTGGACATGATGCGACGGTCCTTGAAAAATGAATACGACACCTTGTTTGAGGCCATTCTAGCTGTGTTTCAGATCATTGCCGCATGGGCCCCACTGTTGGTTGACCAAGGCTTTATAATCGTCGCTGGGCTTGGTGGGTGTATCGTTGGGATCTTAAGCTCTTACGCGGCGCGCCGGTGGCGTTAGATCTGCTTTGAAATTGGACGATTCTTATCCGTCGATATTCACAAAACCTTCAATCCCCTTGGCTATGGTTAAGGGAAATGGAACATGCCTATGCTTGATTTTTTCTTTTTTGGCTCGCTGCGCCATATCCCGCTGTTGGAAATTGTTTTGGGGCGGGATGTGGCAGGCAGTGATGTCCATGCGGACTGTTTGGCCAATGCTGAAATTCGATGGGCAGGTGCGGATCCGTTCCCTTTGATTCTGCGCGGGCAGGGTGACGGGGCACCGGGGGTGCGGGTGGCGAATATTTCGGCGGATGAGGCTGCGCGCCTCGACTTCTTTGAAGGGGATGACGAATACGACCTGGCGCAGGTGACCTTGGCAAGTGGACATAGCGCGCAGTGTTATGTGGCCGGTCCCAAACTTGGGTCTGCTGGTCCGCTTTGGTCCTTTGAGGACTGGCGCAACGACTGGGCTGAATTTTCTTGTCTCGCCGCACAGGAATATATGGCGCTGTTTGGACAGATGCCGGAAGCGCGCGCAGATGCGATGTGGCCTGCGATTCAAAAGCGAGCTTGGTCGCGACTGCAGGCTGCCAAAAGTGACGCAGCCGCGCGCGCCTATACTGTGCTGGACCAAAGACGCCCGTATCAGGGCTTTTTCGCCCTGGATGAGCTTGACGTGACCCATACGAAATTTGATGGTACCATCTCGGATCCGATGTCGCGCGCCGTGTTTGTCGGCATGGATGCGGCTTTTGTTCTGCCTTATGATCCTATGCGTGATTGCGTTTTGCTGGTCGAACAATTCCGCTGTGGTCCCTTGGCGCGCGGTGCCGGCCAGTGTTGGCAGATGGAACCTGTGGCTGGCCTAATTGACCCCGGTGAAACGCCTAAGCAAACGGCGCGGCGCGAATGTGTTGAAGAGGCCGCTGTCACCTTACAAGACCTGCATCCCGTTGGGGAATACTATCCAAGTCCCGGGGCAAGCACGGAATATTTCCACATTTTTATTGGCATCGCTGATCTGCCGGACAGTGTGGTCGGTGTGCATGGCTTGGCCTCTGAGGGCGAAGATATTCGGACCCATATTCTGTTCTTTGACGCGTTTATGGACATGTTGGATACAGGCAAAGGCGGCAATGCGTCTTTGGCCGTGGCGGGATATTGGCTTGCGCGTCACCGCGACCGGCTTCGCAACGCTTGAGGTCTGGCTGCCGGATGGATACATCTGTGTAGGCGTCTTGCAAACAAGTCAGGCGCGACGACATTCCGCCAAAACCTGCGGGTCGTTCGCTTGGAAGCGTTTCGTCTGGACACTATTATCACAAAGGATTCCTCATGCGCATTGCCACAGATCTTGCCGACGCGGTCGGAAACACACCGCTGATTAAACTGCGCAAAGCCAGTGAGGTGACAGGATGCGAAATCTTGGGCAAGGCCGAGTTTTTGAACCCCGGTCAATCCGTCAAAGACCGCGCGGCCTTGTTCATCATTCGCGACGCGGTGGCACGCGGTGATCTGAAACCTGGGGGCACGATTGTTGAAGGCACCGCGGGCAATACCGGTATTGGGCTGGCATTGGTGGGGGCCTCGATGGGGTTCAAAACGGTGATTGTGATCCCTGAAACGCAAAGCCAAGAGAAAAAAGACATGCTGCGTCTGGCAGGCGCCGAGCTGGTCGAGGTGCCCGCTGCACCCTATCGCAATCCCAATAATTTCGTGCATTATTCGCGCCGTTTGGCAGAGCAACTGTCCGGTACGTTGCCCAATGGTGTGGTCTGGGCCAATCAGTTTGACAACACGGCCAATCGCCAAGCGCATATTGAAACGACGGGGCCGGAAATCTGGGAACAAACAGGTGGAAAGGTCGATGGCTTCATTTGTGCCGCCGGCTCAGGCGGAACGGTGGCGGGAGTAGGCATGGCGCTGCAACCCAAAGGCGTCAAAGTCGGGCTGGTCGATCCGGATGGGGCAGGGCTGTTCAGCTACTATTCCACGGGCGAAATCGCAATGCAGGGCGGATCTATTGCTGAAGGGATCGGCCAAGTGCGCATCACCAAAAATCTGGAAGGATTTACCCCGGATTTTGTCTGCAATGTGCCCGACAGCGAAGCCGTGCCGATTGTATTTGACTTGCTGCGCAATGAAGGGCTGGTGATGGGCGGTTCAACCGGGATTAACGTGGCAGGTGCCATTCGGTTGGCCCAGGACATGGGGCCGGGGCATCGCATTGGAACGACCCTGTGCGACTATGGCACCCGCTCTCAATCCAAACTGTTCAACCCGGATTTCTTGCGCGAAAAGGGTCTGCCGTGCCCCGATTGGCTGTCACCGGGAACGCTTGCACTGCCAAGAGTTTTTGAAGATGTTTAAATTTCTAAAACGCGCTGGCCGCTTTTTAGTTTTTGCTGGAATGCTGACATGCGCGGCCCCCGTTGTCGCCCAACAAACACAGGCACAACAAGCCAGCGTTATTGACTACGCCCGGTGGGACAGCGTGGCACAGCGTGCCGAGGCTGCCGTCGATGCGCAAAGTGATACAAATGCTGTATATGAATCGCTGCGCGGGCGCATCGTGGGCTTTCGCCAATCCTTTGATTCCGCGCGCAAAGCTAATGCTGAACGCATCTCTACGTTGCGCAGTCAGATTGCGGCTCTGGGACCAGTTCCGGTTGAGGGCGACGTTGAAGCCGCCGACATTGCCGCACGCCGGATCGAACTTAACGCGCAGTTGACCGACCTGCAGGCCCCGATCCAAGCCGCCCAAGAGGCTTTTACCCGTGCCGATGGCCTGATTGGTGAGATCGACCAAATCATCCGTGACCGGCAAACAGAACGCCTATTACAGTTGGGACCGTCGCCTTTGAACCCGACGGCGTGGTCGCCTGCGTTGGACGCACTTGGCGCAGCATTATCGGCACTTTGGGCGGAAAAACGTGTGTTCTCCGATCCCAATTTAATGCGCCAAGCGCGTGAAGCTTTGCCTGTTGCAATGCTGCTTGGGGTCTTGGCAGCGGTCCTTTTGCTGCGCGGACGACCTTGGGCGGCTTGGCTTGGCGCGCGCTTACGGCGTCTTGGCGGGCGTGGCACAGGCGTGTGGAGCTTTGTGATTTCGCTGTTGCGAGTCGCTTTGCCTCTGGGGGGGCTATATGCGCTCAGCGAAGCCATTTTTGCGACCGGCTTAGTTGGTCTGCGCGGCACGGCCTTAGTGCAAGCCCTTCCGCTTTGGGGCGCAGTCCTTTTAGGATTTCGCTGGCTTGCAGAGCGACTATTTTCTAAAGTCGATGATGACGCGGTCTTACAACTTCGTCCCGAACGGCGTGCCGAGGCGCGGTTCTTTATCACTCTGATTTCAGTGATCCTGTTGCTACGCGCCTTTGCGGAATTGCTGTTTTCCTTCGGTGACTTCACGGCCGCTTCGCGCGCGGTTGTGGCCTTCCCGCTGGAACTTGTTTTGGGCTTGATGTTGTTCCGTTTTGGTCAAATTTTACGCCAATATACATCGGAGTTCGAAGAAGACGAAACAGCTCTTGTGGGCCAAGGCACCGTCCGTTTGGTCCGCATGGCCGGCTTGGCTACGCAAATCCTGGCCGTGATCGCACCTGTCATGACAGGGATTGGCTATGCCGCTGTAGGGAACGCGATGCTGTATCCAACGGTTCTAAGCCTCGGTCTGTTCGGCTGCGTCATGACGTTGCAACGCTTCGCCGGTGACGTCTATGGTTGGCTGACTGGCCGCGGCACAGAAGCGCGCGATAGTTTATTTGTCGTTCTTACCAGTTTTGTGCTTCTTATGATTGCAGCGCCTGTCTTGGCGCTCATTTGGGGCGTGCGCATTGCTGACCTGACCGAGCTTTGGGCCGCCTTTCTTGCGGGATTTCAAGTTGGTGAAACAAATATATCGCCAACAGATTTTCTGGTCTTCGCGATCCTCTTTATCGCAGGCTACATCCTAACGCGCCTGCTGCAAAACGCATTGCGCACCAGTGTCTTGCCCAAAACCAAGATCGACATCGGTGCCCAAAACGCGCTGATTTCGGGGCTTGGCTATGTCGGGATCTTTTTGGCGGGCTTGATCTCGATCACCGCTGCTGGAATTGACCTCAGCTCGTTCGCAATTGTGGCCGGGGCCTTGTCCGTCGGTATCGGTTTCGGATTACAGAATATCGTATCGAATTTCGTATCGGGAATCATCCTTTTGATAGAACGTCCGATTTCAGAAGGTGATTGGATCCAAGTCGGCGACAATCAAGGCTATGTGCGTGACATTTCGGTGCGCTCAACGCGTATCGAGACCTTTGATCGCTCGGACGTCATCGTGCCCAATTCGGACCTTGTCAGTGGAACGGTGACCAACTTTACCCGCGGCAATACCGTCGGGCGGGTGATTATTCCCGTGGGCGTCGCCTATGGAACGGACACCCGCAAAGTCGAAAGTATCTTGCGTGAAGTGGCGGAAAAGCACCCCATGGTCGTGATGAACCCCAAACCCGGTGTCGTTTTCATGAATTTCGGGGCCTCCTCACTTGATTTCGAAATCCGGGCGATCTTGCGGGATGTAAACTGGATGCTCAGCGTGAAATCCGAAATGAATCATCAAATCGCAGAACGCTTTGCCGAAGAAGGCATTGAAATTCCTTTCCCACAACAAGATCTCTGGATCCGAAATCCCGAAGCATTGACACCTGGAAAGTCCCAGGATCCTAAGCTTTGAATAATACCTCTTTTTCAGGGTGTTACGCAATTGACCCTTGGGTGTGCCTTTACCTATTAGATGGCCTGTGCCGGGATTAAACAATTCCGTGTTTTGCCCCTTGAACAGAGCTGCGCGCGCCCGTATACCCGCCGGCGGACAGGTGGCCGAGTGGTCGAAGGCGCGCGCCTGGAAAGTGCGTAGGCGGGAGACCGTCTCGAGGGTTCGAATCCCTTCCTGTCCGCCACAATATTTCCAATTGTGCGATTAAATCAAAGACTTGGAACACCTCTATTCCTTTGCGTCCCTCAATATGCCCCCCAAATCGAATTTGAGTGATTACAGTTAACACCTGCCCCGCAAGCGCTATCCCTTGGCCAACCCAGCGCAAACGGCCCGTTCAGTGGTGGCAGAGTACTGTGCTTTTTACGTTATGGTCACTTAAGGTAGTCCCCGCCATTTTGGGCATCTGCTGCCCCGCTTTCGATCAGATTTCACCCACGCAAACCAGATCCAGCGTGCCTTAACCTGCCAGCATGTCGGTTAATGGCGCGTTCCAATCAACAGAAGCCAA
>JBGCEM010000026.1:0-40534 GCA_045106335.1 Paracoccaceae bacterium
CAGATCCTGCATAAACACATGCCCACGGTTGAATTCCGCCACTGTGATATATTCGTTGGGTTGATGCGCCTGCGCTATATTGCCTGGCCCACACACCACTGCAGAATAGCCCGCGCGCTGAAACTGCCCCGCTTCGGTCCCGTAACTGACCACATGAGTGCCATTGTCGCCGCCAATTGCACGCGCCAGCCCCTCGGCCAGCCCGTTGGATTCAGGCTGTAAAGGCGGCACATCAAACATCACGCTCACCTCGATATCCGTCTCGGCTCGCACAGCTTGCATCTCAGCGCGCACCCGTGCGACCTCGTCCAGATAAAGTTGCTTTAAGACCCCGACATCATCCCCCGGAACTGCGCGCACACCCATGGTAAAATGACAATTTTTGGCTGTGATGTTATGCGCCGTGCCACCCTCAATCATACCCACATGCCACGTTGTGTAGGGCGGATCAAACATCGCATCCAAAGGCCCAGGCGCGCGCGCCGCCGCAGCTGCATTCTGCGCATTGGCCCAGGTGATCAGCTTAGCCGCCTCATGGATTGCGCTGACCCCTTGATAGGCAATTGAGGAATGTACCTCAAATCCGGTTACATGTGTCGGAAACCCCTGCCCGCCTTTATGTCCCGTCACGGCCCGCATCTCGGAGGGTTCACCAACAATCACCGCCGCACCTTTGGGCAAAATAGGCTGCATCGCTTCAATCATCGGCGGCGCGCCAGTGCAGCCAATCTCTTCATCAAACGAAAATGCCAACTGCACTGGGGTCTTCAGTTCCGCATAATGACCCTCAACCAAAGCCCAGAGCGCCAGCGCGTCAAAGCCTTTCATGTCGCACGTTCCACGCCCGAAATACTTGCCATCTCGTTCGGTCACAGTCCAAGGATCACTGTCCCAAGGTTGCCCATCCACAGGCACCACATCCGTGTGCCCAGACAACACAATCGCGCCCTCTTCCCAAGGCCCGACATGCGCAAACAGCGCGGCTTTGTGCGGCTGATCCGGATCTGGCCAGCGATGCGCTGTGACGCCGTGGCTGCTTAAATAGTCCTGCACCCAGTCGATCAGCGGCAGGTTGGTATCGCGCGACACCGTCGGAAAGCTGATCAAGCGCGTCATCAGCTCAAGCGGACTTAGTCGTATTGGCATGTCTGTTCCCTTCAATCCCGCGCCTTACGTGGACGACAGCGCGACTTAGTATCCACTGTCGGTTACCAACACCCGATGGTCGGGGGTGACATCGCGGTAGACGGATGGTTCGGGTGCGTAGTCTACAGGGTGGATCGGCGAAGGGATTGGCTTGAAGTTCAAATCTTTTTCCGACTTGCGCTGGCGCGGATCGGCAATCGGCACCGCGCTCATCAAGGCTTGTGTGTAGGGGTGTTGAGGGTTTTCAAAGACCGACGCACGCGGCCCAATTTCAACGATCCGACCCAAATACATCACCCCCACATAATGGCTGACCCGTTCCACAACCGCCATATCATGGCTGATGAACAGGAAAGACACACCCAATTCCGCCTGCAGCTCCATCATCAGGTTCAACACCTGCGCCTGAACTGACACATCCAGGGCCGACACGGCTTCGTCCGAGATAATCAGCTTGGGGTTCAGCGCCAAAGCCCGTGCAATCGCAACGCGTTGGCGTTGCCCCCCGGACAGCTCATGGGGAAAACGGCGCATGAAACTGCGCGGCAATTCGACCCGGTCAAACAGCATCTCGATGCGCTCTTGCACCGCTGCTCCCTTGAGCGTGCCAAAATTATGGATCGGTTCGGCCACTTGATCGGCCAATCCCATTTGCGGGTTTAACGAGGCAAAAGGGTCCTGAAAAATCATCTGCATATCGCGGCGCGCCTCGCGCAGCGGGTCAGGCGCGAGGCCCAAAATATCCGTCCCGCCCAGATCAATCGTGCCTGATTGTGGCTCAACCAAACGCAAGATCGAGCGCCCCGCCGTGGATTTCCCACACCCCGATTCCCCCACAAGGCTTAGCGTTTGCCCTTTGTTGATCGAGAACGACAGATCCTCGACTGCGTGGACATTCGCAACTGTGCGCCGGAAAAACCCACCCTTGACTGCAAACCGCGTGGTCAGGTTCTTTACCGTCAACAAGACCTCGTCCGTGCCGGGAATGGGGTTGATCTCGCCCTGCTCGCGCCCCATCAACACCATCGGTTCGGGTGCCGACTTGCCGCGCATTTCGCCCAGTTTGGGCACAGCCGCCAACAGCGCTTTGGTATAGGGGTGTTGCGGGGATTCAAAGATCTGTTCGACGGGACCTTCTTCGACTTTATTGCCACGAAACATCACAACAACCCGGTCGGCCATCTGCGCCACCACCGCCATGTCATGGGTGATGAACATCACAGCGGTGCCGGTTTCGCGTTTCAACCGATCCATCAGCGCCAAAATTTCGGCCTGGATCGTCACGTCCAACGCGGTGGTTGGCTCGTCTGCAATCAACAAACGCGGCTCACAAGCCAGCGCCATCGCAATCACAACCCGTTGGCGCATGCCCCCCGAAAGTTCGTGCGGATATTGCGTCATGCGCCGCTCGGGTTCAGGAATGCGCACCTGGCGCAACAGGTCCATCGCGCGCGCATCAGCATCTTTTTGGCTGAGCCCTTTGTGCAGTCGCAGCCCTTCGGTCAGCTGACGCCCGACGGTGAAAACTGGGTTCAAGGCGGTCATCGGTTCTTGGAAAATCATCCCGATTTCATTGCCCCGGATCGTGCGCATAAGCCCTTGATCGGTCTGGGCCAAGTCCACCTGCCCCGCCGCACCGCGATCAAACAGCATTCGCCCCGCCGCAATGTCACCGCCGCCATATTCAATCAAGCGCATAAGCGACAAAGACGACACCGATTTGCCCGACCCTGATTCCCCAACCACACAGACGGTCTCGCCCGACTTGATGTCAAAAGACACATCCTCAACCCCGACCACCGGGCCTTCTTTCGTTTGAAATTCGACCCGCAACCCAAGGATTTGGGCAATCGCGTCTGAACCGGCCGTGTCTAGCATACTGTCATTTCCCTTAAATCGCCGGTGAGCGGTTATGTGGCTGTATCTTAATCACAACGCTACGCTTAAGCCCGAGCCCGTGTCAAACTGATGGCGCAGTGTGGCTTCGTCCTTGCAATTTCTACAAAGTCTGTTTCGATAGAAAGATCTGGTTTCGGAGAGGGCCGCGTATGCGCAATCCGCCCACGCCGCAGGTCAAACACAAAGGACCGAACGATAAAACAAGGTTTAAGACAACGCGTGCCCCTGGCATGTGCAACAAGGAGCGAAGTATGACACTCAAAACACTCTTGCTTGGTGCGGTCGCAGCGACTGCCCTGGCCCCAGCCGCTTTTGCAGAACGCGGCAGCGACGGCGAAATCCGGATTATTTACTGGCAGGCGCCATCGACGATGAACCCCTATCTGTCTGGCGGCAACAAAGAATCAGAAGCCGCGTCCATGGTCATCGAACCCTTGGTGCGCTTTGACGAAACCGGCGCAATCGTTCCCTGGTTGGTTCAAGACATCCCCTCAGTCGCCAATGGCGGCATTTCCGAAGACCTCACCAGCGTCACTTGGAAGCTGAAAGATGGCGTGATGTGGTCGGATGGCACGGCCCTGACGTCAGAAGACGTGAAATTCACCTATGAATATTGCACCCACCCCGAAGGTGGCTGTGCGCAGGTG
This sequence comes from Paracoccaceae bacterium, assembly GCA_045106335.1. Classification (GTDB taxonomy): domain Bacteria; phylum Pseudomonadota; class Alphaproteobacteria; order Rhodobacterales; family Rhodobacteraceae; genus Aliishimia. The sequence continues at coordinate 3,693 of JBGCEM010000026.1, forward strand.
ACGAAGTTCGAAGGCGTGTCTTCGATTGACACACCCGACGCGATGACTGTGGTGATCAACTTTGAAAAGCCAACACCCTATCCGTTTTCGGCCTTTGGCGGTCTGGAAAGCCCAATTCTGCAAAAGGCGCAGTTCGCCGGATGCATCGGCGCTGCCGCCCCAACTTGCACCGACCAGAACTTTGGCCCCATAGGCACAGGCCCGTTTGTGGTCGATGACTTCCGGCCCAATGATGTGATTTCGCTGTCGGCAAACCCGAATTACCGCGATCCCGCAAAGCCCGCCTTTGCGAAGGTGAACTTCAAAGGCGGCGGCGATGCGGTTGGTGCCGCGCGCACCGTTTTGGAAACGGGCGAGTTTGACTATGCTTGGAACCTGCAAGTCGCACCCGAAATTCTAAGCGACATGGAAAGCGCTGGCAAAGGCGAAGTTCTGACAAGTTTTGGCCCATCCGTGGAACGGGTCATGCTGAACCACACCAATCCCGACCCGGCTTTGGGCGCGGATGAACGTGCTGTGGTGCGTCCCCATCCATTCCTGCAAGACCCGGCTGTGTATCAGGCGTTGTCGATGGCCGTTGATCGCGTTTTGCTGGCCGAGGTCGGCTATGGCGCGGGCGGCAAAGTGACCTGCAACTGGATCCCTGCGCCAGCCGCCTATAACTCTGACACCTTCACATGCGACACGCAGGACATCGCAGGTGCCAACAAATTGCTTGACGATGCAGGTATCGTCGACACCGATGGCGACGGCGTGCGTGAAAAGGACGGCGTGCCGCTTAAGATGCTGTTTCAGACCTCGACCAACGCGATCCGTCAGGATTATCAGGCGTTGCTGAAGGCTTGGTGGGAAGAAATCGGCTTTGAAACCGAATTGCGTAACATCAACGCGTCGGTCTTTTTTGGCGGCGATCCGTCATCCCCCGATACGTTCCAGAAGTTCTATGCAGATGTAGAGATGTATACCAACACCTTCTCTGGCACCGACCCGCAAGCCTATTTGGGCAACCTGGTCTGTGACAAAGCCCCCAGCCCTGCCTCGCAGTGGCAAGGTGAAAACATCGCGCGCTTCTGCATGGAAGAGTATGATGCACTTTATGCACAGCTTGCACAGACTTCGGACCTGGACGAGCGTGGCCGCATCGGGCGCGAGCTGAATGACATGGCCATCAGCAACGGTTCCATGATCCCACTGACGCATCGTGGCGATATTTCGGCTAAGTCCACCACACTGGGCGGCGTCAAAATGAACTCATGGGACAGCGAATTGTGGAACATTGCCGATTGGCACCGCGTCGACTGAACTTTCGTAGGGTGCAGGTTTTCTGCGCCCTACCCACATCTGAGTTAGGGCGCGCTTTATGCTGACCTATACGATCCGAAGACTGGTTCTGGCGATCCCGACACTTCTATTCATCTCGCTTGCCATTTTTCTTCTGTTGCAGTTGGCACCGGGCGATCCGATGGCGCAGGTGCCGCTGACCGTGCCCCCGGAAGTCAAAGAAAAGATGCGCCAAGCGCTAGGTCTGGGCCAACCGGTGCATATCCAGTATCTCAAATGGCTGGTGCAGTTCTTTTGGATCGAACCGCAAGTTTTGATTGATCACTATTTCGGAACCACCTTTGCCGAGGGCAAATTACGCGTGATATCTTGGCAGACACGTAGCCCTGTGATGGATATCGTGGCGCAGCGTATCCCACAAACACTTTGGGTGGTCGGCGTGGCCTATCTGTTGGCCATTCTCATTGCGCTGCCCATCGGGATTTACTCGGCGTATAAACAGTATTCTCTGTTCGATAATTTCGGCACCTTCTTTTCGATGATCGGTTTTTCGATCCCGCCATTTTTCACAGGTCCCTTGATGATCGTGATTTTCGCGGTCCAGCTGGAATGGTTGCCATCGGTTTATAACACCGTGCACGAAGTGGTGGATTGGGACAGCTTTATGGTGCAGTTGCGCCAGATGGCCCTGCCCGTGATGGTGCTGACCCTGCAAATCACCGCGCAGTTGAACCGCTTCATGCGCGCCTCGACGCTGGACAACCTTAACCAGGACTATGTGCGCACCGCCCGCGCGAAAGGGCTGAAAGAGCGCACCGTGGTCTTGTCCCATGTGGTGCGCAATTCGATGATCCCCGTGGTCACAGTGATTGCCCTGAACGTGCCCAACATCTTTGGCGGCGCGATCATCACCGAAGTAATTTTCAAGGTAAACGGCATCGGGCAGCTTTTGATCACGGCCCTTTTTGCCAATGACTTGCCGATGGTGATGACCCTGACATTCATCTTTGCAATCCTCATCGTGGTCTTCAACATCATCGCCGATGTGCTTTACGGCCTGCTTGACCCAAGGATCCGCTATGACTGAGACAAGCTTCGGTGCCTTGCAAGACAAAGAGCCACAAAAACCACCGCGGTCCCAATGGGCCGAAGTCTGGCGTCAATTCCGACGGCACAAAGGCGCTGTGATCGGTGGCAGCTTTTTGATGTTCATCAGCCTTGCGGTGTTGTTGGGCCCGTATATCTGGACTCTGGATCCGCAAAAGCTCGACATCCGCGCCAAAGATATGCGCCCGTTCTATGTCGCCCTTTGGAATGGCGATGTAAAATGGAGCTGGGCGCACCCGTTCGGCACGGACAATTTGGGGCGTGATATCTTGGCGCAAATGCTGGCCGGGGGCCGTGCATCCATGGCCGTGGGCTGGGCCGCGATGCTGATTTCGCTGGTCATCGGCACCGGCGTTGGCGTGTTTGCGGGCTTTTTCAAACGGCTTGACGGGCCTTTGATGCGCCTAACAGATTTGGTGTTGTCCCTGCCAATCCTGCCGCTGTTGCTTGTGGCTGTAACACTATTTCGACAACCACTTGTCAGTAATTTCGGCCCCGAAGGGGGGATGTTCATTTTGATCGTTACGATCATTGGCATTACCTCATGGATGCAAACCGCCCGAATTGTGCGCGGCGAAATTTTGGCTCTGAAAGAACGTGAATTCGTTCTTGCAGCGCGGTCGATCGGAACAAAGAACAACGCGATTATCACCCGGCATTTGCTGCCAAATGTCGTGTCCCCCATCATGGTGTCCGCAACGCTTGGTTTGGCCACAGCGATCATCACGGAAAGCGCGCTGTCCTTCTTGGGCGTCGGATTTCCGTCAGATTTCCCGACATGGGGCAAATTGCTGGCCGATGCGGTGCCGCGGATGGAGCGTTTCCCGGAGCGCGTGATGCTGCCAGGGATTGCAATTTCCTTGACGGTGCTAGGGGTTAACTACCTGGGCGACGGCTTGCGTGACGCATTGAACCCCCGCTTGCGCGGACGCTGAAGCTGGTGCGACCAAGCCGCGAACGTTTCATAAGACGTTAAATGCGCGCATTTTTCTGTGCGCAAGACAAGATCGCTGGGTGCTTCGAACGGACCTCAGTCCCGTATAGAACGCGACGCACTATGCGCAGCACGACGACCTTCGCTAAGACGTTGCTGTGTTTGTGACCAAGGCCGTTGATCCACCAAAAACAGACTTTGGGAAATTTACACTTAGCCGCACTTTTTCAACTGCGATTGCTTGCTTTCAGCCCAAGATTTGGCCACCATTGGCCCATGTTTGAAAGACTCTTTCCGCGAAAAAAGACACAGCGACCGTCGCTGCCTCAACCAGACACACAATTGGCATTGGGCGCGCTTTTGGTGCGCATAGCTTTGGCCGACAGTACTGTAACCCAATCGGAATTTGCGGCGATTGACCGGATTTTGGCGGCAAGTTTCGGGTTGGCCCCGCTTGAAGCGGCAAAACTGCGCGCTGTCTGCACCGACCTTGAAATGCATGCTGCAGACCCAGACGAATTCGCCCGCATTCTGCGCACCGAGATCGCTTATGGTGCGCGCAAAGCCCTGGCCCATGCGATGTGGCAAGTGGTGATGGCCGACGGTGAGTTGGCCGATATCGAGGAAAAAACTCTGCACGACATTGAGGACGCCTTGGATCTTACAGCCCAAGACAGCGCCGAAGTGCGACAGGCAGCGCTTGGCGGCAACGCATAAAGCCCCTATATCATACAGCATGTTTGCAGATTTTCTAAAGCGCCTGACCGCGCCCGACCCCGCCCCGCTGCCTGACGCTGACGCGCGTTTGGCCTTAACTGCTTTGCTTGTGCGTGTGGCACGTTCGGACGGGCAGTATGATCCCGCCGAAAAAGCGCAAATTGATGCGGCGATGCAGGCGCGTTTTGGCCTAGATCCTGCGGCTATGGCCGTTCTGCGTCGCGATGCAGAAACGCTGGAAACTGAAGCCCCGGACACACAGAGGTTCACCCGCGCAATCAAGGCCGCCGTCGCCTATGAGGATCGTTTGGCCGTGATCGAAGCGCTGTGGTCTGTGGTTTTGGCGGATGGAACGCGCGCGCGCGAGGAAGACGCTTTGCTGCGCTTGGTCGCTGGGTTGCTGGGTGTTGAAGACATTGACAGCAATATGGCCCGCAAGCGGATTGAGGCATCGAAGTGATTGCAAACCTGGGAATGTACACCATTCCCGCCACGGTAGAGGCGAATGACGCCTTTTGGGATGCGATTCGTGCCAATTTGGGATTTGGTCCCATGTCCCTTACAAAGACATCGGATCTATGGTCGATCTGGCAAAGTCCTGATTTGCTGTTTTCGCAAACCTGCGGTTACCCGTTTCGCGCCAAACTTGCCAATTCAGTTCAACTGGTAGGCACCCCGGATTACCAGCTTAGCGGATGCGCCCCGGGACATTATTATTCCGTTATCCTTGCCCGCGATGCCCAGGCTTTGTCTTCGATGCAAACACCACGTTTTGCCTACAATGAAGCGCTTTCACAATCTGGGTGGGCTGCGCCGGTCCAACTTTTTCAATCCCTTGAACTGGGTTTGGCAGGTGTATTGCAAACAGGAAGCCACGCGGCGTCTGCCCGGGCCGTGCGGGATGGTCTGGCGGATTTGGCGGGTCTAGATGTGCTGACCTATCAAATGTTAAAACGTCATTCCCCAGACGATCTGAACGGCCTCAAGATCATTGCCACAACAGACCCCACGCCCACCCTGCCCTATATCACCTCACTTGGGCAAAATGCGTCGCAATTGGCGACAGCACTCAAAGCAGCAATTCGTGAATTGACCCCAGCCTATCGACACCTGCTGCACCTGCACGATCTTGTCCAAATTCCGGCCAGCGCTTACTTAGCGTTGCCATCGCCAGCCGCCCCAAGTGCATTTAACGAAATTAGCAACATATCTGTGCCAAGCAGCCCAGAGGCGCGCGTTTTGACGAAAGGCCTGTCATGAAAATCGGTATTTTGAAATGTGGTCACTTTCCAGATGAACTGCAGCCCAAATATGGGGATTATGGCATCATGTATGCTAAATTGCTGTCTGGTCATGGTTTAAGCTTTGAAACCTGGAGCGTGGTCGACATGGATTTTCCGACCGATCTGAACGACGCTGACGGATGGTTGGTGTCCGGATCCCGCCACGGTGCCTATGAAGATCACCCGTTCATTCCGCCCCTTGAGGATTTCATTCGCCGCCTGGACGCAGCACGCATCCCTATGATTGGCGTTTGTTTTGGACATCAAATTATTGCGCAAGCGTTGGGCGGCACTGTGATCAAACATCCCAACGGGTGGTGCGTCGGGCGCACCGAGTATAAAACCGCGAATGCCACCTTAACTTTGAATGCATGGCATCAAGACCAAGTCGTGACGCGCCCAAAAACAGCGCGATTGCTGGCCTCGTCAGACCAGTGTGAAAACGCACTTTTGGCTTACGGCGATCATATCTTGACCGTCCAGCCCCATCCTGAATTCAGCGCAAGTTATATCGCAGGTCTCACCACCTATCGCGGCACCGGCCTGGTTCCTGACGACGTGCTAGAAGCGGCACTGGACGTCAATGACCAACCCACAGACCGGCTGGAATTTGGGGCCAAAATGGCGGAGTTTTTCTTGCGGGATCGCGCACAGGCACGGGTGGTCGCATGAGCGATAATTGGCAAAGCAGATTACCGGACGCTGCCACGACATATCTGAAAGACCGCAAGTTAGACGAGGTCGAATGTGTCATCGCGGACCTTCCCGGTATTGCTCGGGGCAAAGCCGTTCCGGCCTCAAAATTTGAACGCCAAGACTATTTCCACCTACCAGACAGCATCTTTTTCCAAACGATTACAGGGGATTGGGGGGAAGCTGCGGATGAGGATGGCTTCATCGAAAAAGACATGATTCTGCGCCCTGACATGTCCACTGCCACGGCCGCCCCCTGGACCGGCGATTGGACGTTGCAAGTTATTCATGACGCCTATGATCGCAACGGCGCGCCTGTTGCCTTCGCGCCGCGCAATGTTTTAAAACGTGTTGTCGCCCTGTATCACGAACGTGGACTGACCCCAGTGATTGCGCCAGAAATGGAGTTTTTCTTGGTGGCGCGCAATGTCGATCCGGCGCGCGACATCGAACCCATGATGGGGCGCTCGGGTCGCCCGGCAGCTGCGCGTCAGGCCTATTCAATGACGGCGGTCGATGAATTTGGCCCTGTGATTGACGACATTTATGATTTTGCCGAAGCGCAAGGTTTTGAAATCGACGGCATTACCCAAGAAGGCGGCGCGGGCCAGCTTGAAATAAATTTGCGTCACGGAGATCCCGTAAAGCTGGCGGATGAGGTCTTTTACTTCAAACGACTGATCCGCGAAGCCGCGTTGCGCCATGATTGTTTTGCGACTTTTATGGCCAAACCTATCGCGCATGAACCGGGCTCGGCCATGCATATTCACCATTCAATCTTAGATTCCGTCACCGGGCAAAACATCTTTTCGGGGCCGCAAGGTCAAGAAACAGACGCTTTCTTTACCTTTATCGCCGGATTGCAGAACCACTTACCAGATGCTTTGGCGGTCTTGGCCCCTTACGTGAACAGTTATAGGCGGTTTGTGAAGGACCACGCCGCACCAATCAATCTGGAATGGGCGCGTGACAATCGCACCACCGGCATACGCGTACCTTTGTCCGACCCGGACGCGCGGCGTGTTGAAAACCGAATTGCCGGTATGGATTGCAACCCCTACCTGGGTATTGCGGCCTCGCTTGCTTGTGGTTTGCTAGGTCTGTCCGAAGCACGCAACCCCGACAAACAGTATGAAGGTGACGCCTACGCGGGTCCCGGCGATATTCCACGCGACATCGGAAAAGCGCTGGATTTGTTTGACGCGGCAACAGCGCTGCATGACATTCTTGGCCCCGAATTTGCGCGCGTGTATTCGATAGTAAAGCGTGCTGAACATGACGAATTCCTAGGTGTTATTTCGCCATGGGAGCGGGAGCATTTGTTGTTAAATGTTTGAAAGCCACCCGATGACTTGCGCTCTGCACAAATGAACCTTCTGTATTCAAACGATAAAAAAGGCTCCTATCCGAACAGCTGGTATGCAGCCACCTGTCAGACTATGGCCCCGTTCCCGCCCCTGCAAGGGAAAGTCAGTGCCGATGTGTGTGTGATCGGTGCGGGCTATACGGGTCTGTCAGCAGCCCTGCATTTGGCCCAAGCCGGGCGGGACGTAATCCTACTAGATGCTCAACGGATTGGATTTGGCGCCTCTGGGCGTAATGGAGGCCAGTTGGGCTCGGGGCAGCGACTTGATCAGTTGGAACTAGAGACCCTTGTTGGCAAATCAGACGCCCAAAAGCTTTGGGATTTGGGGCAAGACAGCAAAACTTTAGTCAAATCATTGATCCAAAAACACAATATCGACTGCTACTTACGTCCTGGCGTCGCGTGGTCCGGTTCCAGTTCAGCGCAAGTTCGGGATTTGCACGCTTATGCGGATCATATGTCTGCACAATATGACTACCCTTTGATTAAAATGGATACTGAAGCGTTTCATGCGCTGTGCCCTTCGCCAGATTATAAAGGGGGTATATTGGATGAGGATGCAGCACATCTTCACCCATTGCGGTTTGTTTTGGGCTTGGCCAGGGCGGCACAAACGGCAGGCGTTCGAATATTTGAACAAACCGAAGCGCATCATATCGAACACAGCACGAAACCAGTTGTGCGCACAGCACAAGGGCGGATCACAGCCGATCATGTCGTGCTGGCGACAAATGGGTATTCCCAAGGTTTGGCCCGCCCGGTCGCTGCGCGTGTGATGCCGATCAATAACTACATCGTGGCCACCGAACCGTTGGGGACGCGGGCCGCATCCGTGCTTGCCCAAGACATTGCCGTTGCGGATAGTCGTTTTGTTATTAATTACTTCCGCCTGTCACATGATAAACGGCTTTTGTTTGGCGGCGGTGAAAGCTATGGCTATCGCTTTCCAACGGATATCAAAGCGAAAGTGCGCAAGCCCATGTTGCAGATCTTTCCCCAGTTGCGCGACGTATCCATCGACTACGCCTGGGGGGGGACATTAGCGATCACCATGAAAAGATTACCCTTTTTGACGCGCAGTGCTTCAAATATCCTAAGCGCTTCTGGGTATTCTGGTCACGGGGTCGGCACGGCAACGCAAGCTGGCCAGCTGATAGCCCAGACGATTATTGGGCACTCTGAGGGCTTTGAAACAATGGCTTCAATTCCTTCGACGCCATTTCCAGGGGGGCCTGCGCTCAAGTCACCACTGCTGGCATTGGCCATGACCTGGTACAAATTACGGGATCGGTTCGGTGGATAAAATGAAACCAATCCGCCCCAAGCCGTAAGTTCAAAAAACCTAATTCAACTTTGACAGTTTTTCCTGCAACTCAGCCAACTGCTTTTTGATGTCGTCCAGATCTTCGCCCTTAGGGTCTTTGGCGTCAGGGCGATCAGAATCACCAGTCCAACCGGGCATACCGCCAGTCATCGCTGTCAAAAAAGCTTTTTGTTGGGCCTGCATAGCCTCAAAACCTGGCATTTTCGCCATCGGATTCATGGCGCCCATGTTTTCCACCATGCGGCTTTGACCACTGCGCAACATTTCAAAACTGGCTTCAAGAAACTGGGGCACGACACTTACGCCGCCCCCCATATAGCTGCGCACTAAGTCGTTCAGGACATCGACAGGCAGCACACTTTCGCCTTTGCTTTCATGTTCGGCGATGATTTGCAGCAAATACTGACGGGTCAGATCATCGCCTGTCTTAAGGTCCACAATCTGAACCTCACGCCCTTCACGGATGAAAATCGCAATATCTTCAAGCGTCACATAGTCACTGGTTTCGGTGTTATAAAGGCGACGCGACGCGTAACGTTTAATCAGCAAGGGCGCGCTTTTTTCTGGCATGGTTTTCTCCCGAAACTCTCTGCATTGCAGCTTGCAGCAGGATTGCCCAAAAATCCAGCTCTTTCAGAGATTTGCCGATCTTTCACAGAAGGACCTCAGCACTTTACAGCCAGCAATTGCTGCATGCGCAATCCGCGCGGGTCTTTTATCCCCCTTCTAACAAACAAAAAGGGGCGGATCCGAAGATCCGCCCAACGTAGATGCGCTTTCAGGGAGGAGAATTGCACATCCGCTTTATTCGTGAACTCGTGAACAAGAGACCACTTATGAATTCAATTACTTTGCAGCAGCAGCTTTCTTGACAGCAGCAGTTGCGTCATTAGCAGCTTTCTTAACTGCAGCAGACGCTTCTTCTTGCATGTCTTTTCCGGCAGCCATCATCAATTCTACTGTGTCCATTTGGACTTTTTTTGCGATTTCTGCGAAGGCGGCCATGTTTTCGGCGGCAACTTCTGCAGAGGAAGATGCGAAATCTGTCATGGCTTTGGCGTAATCGGCAGGTTCAGCTTTCGCTTTTGCCATGTCGGCAACTTTCGCCAGAGTTTCTTTTGTCCATTTCGAGGACAGCTCAGCGGATTTACCGGCTGCATCCAGAGCAACAGTGGACAGTTTTTCGTTCAACGACGCTGTGGTCTTAAACGCGTCTTCCATCGCTTTTGTATCTACTGGGAATGCGCCCATCATGTCTTTCATGACTGCGGTGAAATCTTGTGTTGCTTTTGCCATCGGTCTTTTCATCCTTACGAGTTTGCACTGAGTGTGCAGCACAGTGTTTTTGCTGCGTCTGAAAACAATATGCATTCTGCAGTGCAGCATTGCAAGTCTTTTTCTGCACTGCAGCATAAAAAATTTCCGCGCTCGCAAATAGTTGAATTCGTGCCGAAAATTAACTTGATCGCTCTATTTCAACTTAAAAAGCGACATATAGATGCAATTGCAACCAATAAGACGCGCCCCACAAAGTCGAAGTATGACTGAATCACCGCCAATGCTGCACTTGCACAAAGCCTGGTTTCGCTTCGCTAACCGCGCGCTTTGATCTGCACATAAGTGCCTGGTGCATCGCACAAGATTTTGCGCCCTTTTGCGCCTGGCTTGCGCGCGGCGATCCTTTTGCCGGCGCGCATTTCCAACCATTCCCCCCAGCGCGGCCACCAAGAGCCTTTGGTGAACGCAGCGCTGTCCAACCATTCTGCAGAGTCCAAAGACAGGTCAGCGTTGGTATAGTGACCATATTTGTCTTTCGTCGGCGGATTTACGATGCCCGCAATATGCCCCGACTCAGACAGAACAAAGGTTTTGTCCTCTGCCCCCATCTTCTGAACACCGCGATAACAATCTTTCCACGCAGCAATGTGATCGGTTTCGCAGGTGACAGCAAAAAGCGGCACATCGACCTCGTCTAGGACCAAGTGATGCCCCATCAAATCAAAACCGTTCGTCGCCAATTCGTTGCGCTGACACAAGCTTCGCAGATATTGCATCGCCATTTTGCCAGGCAGATTCGCACCATCACCGTTCCAATAAAGCAAATCAAAAGCGGGTGGCATTTCGCCCATCATGTAACTCTTGATCGCGGGTGTATAAATTAGATCGTTAGAACGCAGATAAGAAAAGGTCCGCGCCATTATGACGGATGGCAGAACACCTTTGTTGTTCACTTCTTCTTCTATGCCGTCGATGAAATCGTTCTGCAAAAACGGCGTAAATTCCCCCTGATCCGAAAAATCAGTCAACGCCGTAAAGAATGTGGCGGATTTGATCGACGTATCGCCCTGCTGGCGCAAATAGCTAAGCGTCAAAGACAATGTCGTCCCGGCAATACAATAGCCCACCACATTGATCTGCTTTTGTGCAGTGATGTCCTTCACTTCGCGGATCGCGGTCAGATAGCCGTCTTGTATATAGTCCTCCATGCCCACATCAGCATAGGACTCATCCGGGTTGATCCAGCTCACAATGAACACTGTATGACCTTGTTCGGTTAGCCATTTGATCATCGAGTTCTGCGCCTTCAGATCCAAGATATAATATTTGTTGATCCAAGGCGGAAAAACCAACAACGGAGTTGCAAACACCTTGTCTGTCACGGGCGTGTATTGGATCAGCTCGAACATCCGGTTGCGAAACACGACTTTGCCAGGCGTGGTGGCAATATTGCGCCCCAGTTCAAACGCGTTTTCATCCGACAGTTTGACCACCATTTCACCATTATTGGCTTCCAGATCCGAAATAAGGTTCTCCAAACCCAAAACGAGACTTTGGCCTTCTGTTTCAACGGCTTTTTCCAACGCATCCGGGTTGGTTGCCAGAAAATTGGTCGGCGCCATCATGTCAATGATCTGGCTAGAAAAGTAGTCCAACCGTTGCTTTTCCTTAGGATCCAAGTCCTGCGCTTCGGCAACTGCGGCGCGGATGGCGTCAGAATTGATCAGATATTGCTGTTTAACGAAGTTGAAATACGGGTGACTGTCCCACAGCGGGTTCTTGAAGCGGCGATCCGACGGGCCTGGGTCTTCGGGCGCTTGCAGCTTGCCTTTGGCCAGGGCCTGCTGGGCTTCGACAAAATGCGTTACAGTCTTGGACCAATATTGCATTTGTTGCTCAATTACTTTGGATGGGCTGGCCATCGCTTCTTTCCAGTATGCACTTGCAGCATTAACATACAGGTCCGGAGACGGCGCATCCAACGCCGCCGGATGCCCATCCCGATTCTGCATGACATTGATCAGGCGCTTGGACAAAACCTCAACTTTAGCGAGATTCTCATTGAGTTTTTCAAGATTTTGTACGTCGTTCATGCCACCCGCCTTAAATTCTGGTCGTAATTTGTTGCAATTTAACGAATCGCCGTTACTTTGCACCTGCAGCATAATGTCACCGGAACGTTTGGGGAGCCGTGACACCATGCGTTGTGGGGCAAAGCCCCGTCGTTCTTTATACCAAAGGGGTACCCCAAATGCGATACATGATCAGCTATGATTGGATGGAAACCATCCGCAATACAAATCAATGGCTTGGCGCATCCGCCCGTGCGATGGCATCCTACCCGATGTTTGCAACACTTCCCAACCCTGGACTGCAGTGGATCGAGGCATGGGGCGAAGTTATCGAACGCACCTTTGAGCGCATGATCGTGAAACCTGATTGGGGTATCGACAGCTTCACGTGCGATGATGGTCGCGACCATTTGGTGCAAACAGATATCGTTGTCGAGCGCGCCTTTGGAGATCTGATCCACTTCAATGTGGTCGGTCGAGAAGAGCAAGATCGCAAAGTTCTGTTGGTCGCGCCAATGTCGGGGCACTACGCAACATTATTGCGCTCGACGGTGAAGTCGCTGCTGCGCAATTGTGAAGTTTATATTACCGACTGGCACAATGCCCGCGATATCCCCGTATCCGAAGGTAAGTTCGACGTTGAAGATTATACGCTTTACCTTGTTGATTTTATGAAAGAAATGGGACCAGACACCCATGTCATTGCGGTGTGTCAACCTGCCCCGCTTACGTTGGCAGCCACAGCGTATTTGGCCGAAGAAGATCCAAAAGCTCAGCCGCGCACGCTCACTTTGATCGGGGGGCCAATTGATCCAGACGCGAATGCCACAGACGTGACAGATTTTGGGCACCGGGTCACGATGGGGCAGTTAGAAGAAATGATGATCCAGCGTGTGGGATTCAAACACGCCGGCGTCGGGCGCAAAGTCTATCCTGGTCTGCTTCAGCTCAGCTCGTTCATGTCGATGAACGCCGAACGGCACGGAAAGGCATTTATGGATCAAATCCAACGCGCCGCACGTGGTGAGGCCTCGGATCACGACCCACATAACCGCTTTTATGACGAATATCTGGCTGTCATGGACATGACTGCCGAGTTTTATCTTTCAACGGTCGATCGCGTTTTCAAAAAGGGTGAGATTGCCAAGAACGCCTTCGTCGTCGCGGGCAAAAAGGTCGATATCGGCAAGATCACAACGGTCGCCGTGAAAACGGTTGAAGGTGCCAACGATGATATTTCGGCACCTGGCCAGTGCATCGCTGCTCTTGATCTGCTTACCGGTTTGCCGGACAGCAAGAAAGCCAGCCATGTGGAACCCGGCGCGGGTCACTACGGCATTTTCGCAGGGAAAAGCTGGCGCAACAATATCCGCCCCTTGGTGCTCGATTTCATGAACGCCAATGCGGCGACTCCCAAACGCAGCAAGCCCGCCAATAAAAACGCGGCAGCGGGATAAAAGTATTAATTTTACAGTGACGGTTGGCCTGGCATAGGCCGACCGCCCTGCACTGCACCAGCGATCAAACAGCTTATAATGCCATCCATTCGCGCAAAGCTGCTGTTGTTTCGGGCGCTTGTTCCAAACACGGCAGGTGACCACTGTCCGGCAAGACAACCAATCTGGCTTGTGGGATCAATTCTGCCATAAACTCATGCCGTTTCACGGGACACAGTTGATCATGTGCACCACACAGCACCATGGTCGGCACTTTGCATTTTCTCAGAGTGGCCTGTTGGTCTTTGCGCCGTTGCAAAGCCCGCGATTGACGCACGAATACCTCAGGGCCCAGCACGTCAGCCATTTCCATGACCAAGTCCAGAATTTCGGATCGGAACGGGCCAGGCGCTAAGTAATTCGGCTTCATCTCATCGCGAATTACCTGACGCAAACGCCCTGTGCGGGCCTTTACCATCTGCGGCTCGCGCATTGCAGCAACTTGGGGTGTTTCAGAAAGCGGGTTTGTTGAAATCAAGGCAAGTCGGCTGACACGATCTGGGGCGCGGCGCAAAATCTCCATCGCGACAATTCCCCCCATGCTCAGACCCGCTAACGCAAAGCGCGTCGGCAATTGATCCAGCAGCGTCGATGCAATTTCCTCGACCCGCTCACCTTGCGTGATTGGGCATACCATTACGGAAAATTCTGATGATAATTCAGCGATCTGCGGACCAAACAGCCGCGCATCACACATCAATCCAGGTAGAAGAACCAAGGGTTCAGGCATCGTCATCGGCCCTTTCAAACTCGTTGCGATGCATCGCCTGACATACGATCAAGTGCAAGTCCAAATTGCGGCCCTGTTACACGGCATCCATCTGCAAAAGCGGAAAATCGACGTAGCGTGTTTGACGCTGTGCCTTTGGTTCTGACGGTGCACAATCTCGACGCAATAGTGTCCCGCGTGGGGCCACATAGCTGGAAATCATGCGCCACGGTTTGGGACGCCATGATATATTGAAGGCGCAAAGTTTTGGAAAAAACCACATTTCGGAATAAGGCAAGTGATCGTGAATCCACCAAGCCATGTCGCGCCAATCACGCCCTTGATCATACTGATCTGCAAACCACGGAATCACAATTGACGCGCCCGCGATCGCCTCTGCTCCGGCACCGCGATCCCAGATGTGACATTCTTGGGGGTAGTCATTGCGCGCGCAATTCAATTTTCGCGCATTGCCGAAGGAGTTCACCAAAGCCGAGCGATATCCCGAGCGCACAGCCACACGCCCAAACGTGTCTTCCAGGGGATCCAACAGCGTTTTGCAGAAAGATTTTCCGTTTTGAACCGCAAGGTCTGGGTTGTCGGGAATGTTTTGAAGCTGGTGAAAATTTGCGATCTCAGAATACAGAAATTCGCGCATATAGAAGTGCTTAGACAGGCGGACGCGACCCAGGGTTTCAAGGCTCCACATGCTGGCTGGGCGGCGCATCGCCATGCTAGCCGTATCCGTTCCAACGAAATGCGCCTTGCGGCCCGAGCGGCGAAAATGGGTTATGCGCCACTTCCCAAATATGGCCTTCGGGATCTGCAAAATAGCCGTGATGCCCCCCCCAAAACACATCGGCAGCTGGCTTGAGCACTTTCCCACCAGCCGCTTCGACGCGGGTTAAGATATCGGCCACGTCCGTCTTTTCGTACACATTATAGCCCAAAGTGGCGCTGCCATGTCCCAAGGCGTCGATTGGCACACCCATGTCTTCGGCCAGTTTGTCTAAAGGATATAAGCCCAGTGTTTGGCCCAACAAATCATACGCGATGACGCCGTCTTGTGTATCGACACGCGCCCAGCCCAATGCATCGTAAAACGCGGCCAAATGCGCGACATTGCGCGCGCCTAAGGTGAGTAAGCTAATCCTTTGGTCCATGCGTTTCGTCCTATGGTTAAGAAAGTGCCTGACCGTAGATTACGCCGTATGGCCAAGGACGTCCAGAATTGCCGCCTCGATGAGCGCAAGACAGGGACCGTCAGAAAACCTGTGATCGGCGTCTTTCACCAACGTCAATTGCATGTCCGGACAGGTGGCGTGGTCCAGCAACCGCAAGGCCACATCCGTCGATACCGCAGCATCTGCCGTACCCTGCAAGCATCTGACTTTAAATGGTAAATTCAAAGATCTGCGCAGCACCAAGTTCGCGCGCCCGTCGTCAATCATGCGCTTGGTAATGCGAAATGGCTCCATATAGTCGGACGGCATATCAACATACCCATGCGCGTCCAAAGCGGCTTTTTGCGCATCACTGAACCCGGCCCAATAGCTGTCTTCTGTGAAATCTGGCGCAGCCGCTATGGTGACAAGGCCCGCACACCGATGTGGCACCGCCCGCGCCAGCAAAAGCGCCTGCCATCCCCCCATAGACGATCCAACTGGAAGAACCGGCCCCGACGTCAGGCGGTCTATTGCTTCCAGCGTGTCCTGGTGCCAATCACCAATACATCCGTCTTCGAACGCGCCCGAGCTTTCGCCATGCCCCGAATAATCAAACCGCAAAAACGCCCGCCCTTGCGCGCGCGCCCAAGCTTCCAGATGCACCGCTTTGGTGCCCTGCATATCTGATTTAAGCCCCCCCAGAAACACGATGCACGGGCCGGTGCCGTCGCTTTGATGATAGGCAATTTTGCGCCCCTCGGGCGTTTCAAGCTGTTTGGCAATCATGTCTAAACCCCTTTCCCACACCCGGCGTCAGTCCGAGCACGCAAATCGAGGCACATCAGCGCGCCCCCGATTACTGGTGTCTTTCCATGGCGCGATGGGCCCTGGGGCATCCAATTCGCACCATGCATCAATATTGCGCAAATACCCTCCATAGGGCAGCTGTGATGTCAGTTCCAGCAGGGCCCGGTCCGCCTCTTCGCGCGTTTCGAACGGGATCACCGTGCGGTTCCAATCCCGAATAACAAACAGGGTTACATGTTCCCCGCTCATGGCGCTGCGCGTAAGAATGCGGCGCATCTGTGCCACTTGATCGACGGCGGCATCCTCTGACTTGTCCGCGCCAACCACCAGAACCCAACTGGCCTCATCTGCGCGCACAACAACGGGCGGCTGCACGCTTATTGACGGCTCGGGACTGGGCGGCGGGATGGCAACCCCGCTGACAACAGGGTCCGGCAGCCCCGGCTCAGCCACAGCGTCCGGCGTGTCGATCCGCTCTATCAGGACGGGACTTGCCTGCGCCGCCACCTGTATGTGCAAAGCGCTTTGCAGCTTACTTTCAATCTTTTCGATAATACGGGATGGGATTTGCGGAAACAGATATTTGATATGGGCGATTTCTTCGCGCTCAAGCGCGATCAGCTCAGCCGAGGGCAGCCCAATCAACTGGGACCCCGCCACTGTCAGCCGCAGATCAACCCCCGACGACGATACGCCGTCCACGGTGGCACAGCTGATAAATGTGCTAATACGGCCAATGGGATCGCTGGGCTGGGCAAAGGCACGCGCCTTTTCTTTCAGCCGGGAAATATCTGCCGCGATTTCAGCCAATGGGTCGCTTCCGGGCTTCGGGCGGTCCATACCATGCTGCGTGCACAGAAAATCGCGTCGCTCAAGCGCCGCCGTGTCCGGGCCCTGCACCCAATATCTGACTTGGTCAAATCCAAGAAACCCAATCACCGTCAGGAACACCAGAACGGCAATGGCGCCCGTCAATTCTGCCAGAAACGCCCCAAGGGATTTCAGAAATTTTCTGAACCGCATCCAAAGACTGAGACGCGGTTCGGCGTCGTCCGTACCCATACATTCACCTCCGGCAGCGCGTCGACTGTCGCGGAGGTTTCAATCAAATGTCAACCGCCGACATAAGCACCAGTTTTGGGGCGATAGAATTCTTTTTGATTGTGCAAACGACCCAGCAGGTCATGAATCACGCTCAGCGAGTCCTTCGCCTCATCATCCTTCAGCTTTGTTTCAACCAACCGTTCTGCCAAAGATATTTTACGCGACCGCAATGCCGTTTCGATTATTTCCAAATCGTCGACGCTCAATTCAAATTTCGTATTTGGGCGGGTCATGCGGATCTCCTTTAAGAGCGAAAGGTAACAAAAGTTTCCTATAGTGAACTTAACCCCTTTTTACCGAATTACAGTCAAATGTAAAGACACCACACCTTCATTTAACGCATTGATATTGATGAACTATATTGAATACAATGGCATACACAGCGATAATGTGTGGCTTGAGCCGCCTTGAGCACATCTTGACCTGATGCACGCTCCCTGACACACAGCGTCCGACCATAACCCGCAACCGGGCGCACATGTAGGCGCCAAACCGACGAGGAGGCCCAGATGGCCCAAATCGCGCTCACCCTTCCAGACAATTCCATTCGCACCTATGATGCCGGGGTCACCCCCTTTGATGTTGCGGCGGACATTTCTAAATCCTTGTCGAAAAAGGCAATTTCCGCAACTGTGAACGGTGAGCACTGGGACATGCAATGGCCGATCACGACCGATTGCTCGATTGCTTTGCACACGATGCAGGACGACGCCCAAGCCAATGAACTGATCCGCCATGATCTGGCCCATATCATGGCCCGCGCCGTGCAGGACATTTGGCCAGACACCAAAGTCACCATTGGCCCAGTGATCGCAAACGGGTGGTATTACGACTTTGACAGGGCCGAGCCGTTCACCCCCGAAGATCTTGGAACCATCGAAAAGAAGATGAAAGAGATCATCAACAAACGCGACCCTGTGCGCACCGAAATCTGGGACCGCCCCCGCGCTATCCAACACTACAAAGACACCGGCGAACCCTTCAAAGTTGAGCTGATCGAAGCAATCCCCGGCGATGAACCGCTGCGCATGTATTGGCATGGCGATTGGCAGGACCTGTGCCGCGGCCCGCATTTGCAACACACCGGTCAGGTGCCCGGGGACGCGTTCAAACTGATGTCCATTGCCGGGGCCTATTGGCGCGGCGATTCTGATCGCGAACAGTTGCAGCGCATCTATGGCGTTGCCTTCACTGGCAAAGAAAAGCTCAAAGCCCATCTGCACATGCTGGAAGAGGCCGCCAAACGCGATCACCGCAAATTGGGGCGCGAAATGAACCTGTTCCACATGCAGGAAGAAGCCCCCGGCCAGATCTTTTGGCACCCCAATGGCTGGTCGATCTATACCGATCTGCAGGATTACATGCGCCGCAAACAACGCGCAGGCGGGTATGTAGAAGTGAACACGCCGCAGCTGGTGAACCGCAAGCTTTGGGAAGACAGCGGGCACTGGGACAAATATCAAGAAAACATGTTTATCGTGGAAGTCGACGAAGACCACGCCCGCGAAAAAGCGGTAAACGCGCTGAAACCGATGAATTGCCCCTGCCATGTCCAGATCTTTAACCAAGGTCTGAAATCGTACCGTGATCTTCCGCTGCGCATGGCTGAATTCGGGTCCTGCGCACGCTATGAGCCATCGGGGGCGCTGCATGGAATCATGCGCGTGCGCGGCTTCACCCAAGATGACGGCCACATCTTCTGCGCTGAAGACCAGATCGAATCCGAAACAGCTCAGTACATCGCGTATCTGACGTCGGTTTATAAAGACCTTGGGTTTGAAACATTTCGCGTCAAATTTTCGGACCGACCTGAAAAACGATCAGGCTCAGATGAGGTTTGGGACCGCGCCGAAGCCGCCCTTTTGGCAGCGACACGTGCTGCAGGAATCGAGCCTGAAATGAATCCCGGTGAAGGCGCGTTTTATGGCCCGAAACTGGAATTCGTGCTGACAGACGCGATTGGGCGCGATTGGCAATGTGGCACGCACCAGGTCGATTTTGTTCTGCCTGAACGGCTGGATGCGACCTATATTGGGCAAGATGGCGCCAAACATCGCCCCGTTATGTTGCACCGCGCCTGTCTGGGATCCTTTGAGCGCTTCATCGGCATCCTGATCGAAGAACATGCCGGAAAGCTGCCCTTCTGGCTGGCCCCGCGCCAAGTGGTCGTGGCGTCGATCACCTCGGATGCGGATGCGTATGTGGCAGAGGTTGTTCAGACCTTACGTGCCGCCGGTGTGAAAGCCGAACCCGACATTCGCAATGAAAAGATCAACTATAAGGTCCGCGAACACAGCTTGGGCAAAGTTCCTGTGATTCTTGCGATTGGACACCGCGAGGTCGAAGAACGCACCGTCACAATTCGACGTCTAGGTCAGAAACAAACATCTGTCGCAAAGCTTGATGACGTCACGCCGATGCTCGCCGCCGACGCGCTGGCACCGGACTTAAGATAAATCCAAAGCACAAATGTGTCTTAACTTTCACACTGCCGTGACACACGCTGCTGTGAATTGTACGTTACAACCGGCCTGTGTTTTTTAGGCTTATCGAAGACATCTATTTTGTTAAACGGAGAAACGAAAATGACCACTGCTGTAAAATCCATCGCGATCGCATCTGCCATGGCGGCGGCCGTTGCCGGCCACATTGCAACCCCAGCTGATGCGGCGAGCAAAGAAAAGTGCTACGGAATTTCCTTGGCGGGCGAAAATGATTGCGCGGCGGGTCCAGGCACAACATGCGCAGGCACATCGAACGTGGATTACCAAGGCAATGCTTGGACTCTGGTCGACGCCGGAACCTGCGCCAGCATCGATCTGCCCAAAATGGCTGATGGTAGCGACCGCACAGGCTCGCTTGAACCACTGAGCCGCGACCTGCCAGCATAACTTAACTTTTGCGCCGGAGGGGGGGGCCGCCCCCTCGGTGTGGATCGTCCCATGTTTGATGCAAATTCTTCCAAAAACCTGCTTCCTACAGCCCCAGGTGTTGGCTACAAGCCACAACATTTTGAGCACATCATGGCCAACCCTACCCCAGTAGAGTGGTTAGAAATCCATGCGGAAAACTACATGGGTGCAGGTGGGCGGCCTTTGGCACAGCTTGCAGCATTGGCCGAAAAATTTGCAATTTCAGTGCATGGCGTTGGGCTGTCCATCGGCGGCGAAACCCCGTTGGATCGAAGTCATCTGGCCCGGCTAAAACGTCTGTGTGACACAGTGCCTGCCGCGAGCTTTTCAGAGCATCTTGCCTGGTCGACGCATGGCGCAGAATTTCTGAATGACCTACTGCCGTTGCCGTATACGGATGAAACGCTGCTGCGCGTCGCCCGTCATATCGACCAGGTCCAAAATACGTTAAATCGACAAATGCTGTTGGAAAATCCGTCTAGTTACCTGGCATTTGCGCAAAGCACGTATTCTGAAACAGAATTTTTGACTGAATTGGTCCATCGGACCGGGTGTGGCGTGCTGTTGGACGTCAACAATGTCTTCGTGTCCGCAACCAATTTAGACACGGATCCCCGCGCCTATATCGACGCGTTTCCCTTGGATGCTGTGGGCGAAATGCACTTGGGCGGCCATGACGAAGACGAGGATTCCCACGGGGCGCCACTCTTGATCGACAGTCACGGCGCTGCGATTGCAGATCCCGTCTGGGCCCTTTTGGACTATACCCTGCAGCTATCTGGTCCCCGCCCACTTTTGGTCGAATGGGATACAGATGTGCCGGACTGGTCGATTCTGGCCGACGAGGCCAAACGCGCGGCCAACGCGTTAGACTGTGTTGCCCTGTCGTGAAAGCTTTTCGCGCAGCCCTTTTGGATGCCTCACAGCCCGTTCCACCAGGCCTTCTTGACGGCCATGGGGCGGCAGCTGGGAAGCGGTTTGACGTGTATCGCAACAATGTCGCCGTATCCTTAACCGAGGCTTTACAAACGGGATTTCCGGTCTTGCGAAAGCTGATTGGACCACAAAATTTTGACCAGCTCGCGGGCCTATACTTGCGCGCACACCCACCTGCATCGCCATTGATGATGTATTACGGTCAAGACATGCCTGGCTTTTTAAAGAAATTTGAACCTTTGCAGCACGTCGGATACCTGCCCGACATCGCACGGCTCGAACTTGCCTTACGCTCCAGTTATCACGCCGCAGATGCAACGCCCGTGAATGCAGAAACACTGGCCGCATATCCCCCAGAAACTATGGGTGCGTTGCGTATCACCTTGGCGCCTGCCTGTATTTTACTGCAATCCCCCTGGCCAATTTTTGACATTTGGCAGTTCAATACAGTCGAAAACGCCCCCAAGCCGAAGGCTGTGGCGCAACCCATCTTAGTGACGCGGCCAGAATTTGATCCCATTCCACATGCGTTAACTCCAGCATCTGCAGAGTTCATCGCAACACTTCTAAACGGCGCAAGCTTGGAAGACGCTGTAAATGCCGCCGGGCCTCCACCAGGCCCATTCGATTTGTCCCAGATATTGGGACTGCTCCTGTCACAAAACGCCATCACTGGCCTGACGACCTAAAGGATACACCATGCGCGCCCTAACGTCTTTGCACGCCACCCTTTTTTCACCGATTGAGCGCGCCGACTGGCTGCTTCCTACTGTTGCGCGCTTTCTATTTGCCGCAGTTTTGTTGATGTATTTTTGGGTATCTGGCCTAACAAAACTGGACGGAGGACCGTTTTCGTTAAGTTTCGGTGGATATGCGCAGATTTTCCCAAAGGCCATGGAAGCCGTCGGCTATGACATCACGCAATTGGCCAGCTGGCAACACGTTGTTGTTTACGCCGGCACCTATTCAGAGTTCATATTGCCGATCCTCATCGTTATTGGTCTTTTGACCCGATTAGCAGCACTGGGAATGATCGGTTTTGTTGTTGTCCAATCTTTGACAGATCTGTTCGCCCACGGCGCTTTGGCGGATCCGAAAGTGTTTGGTGCGTGGTTCGACAAGGCCTCGGACAGCTTGATCATGGATCAACGCAGTCTTTGGGTTCTTTTGCTGCTAATTTTAGTCATTAAAGGCGCAGGTCCACTCAGCTTTGATCGTGCCCTCAGCCCGAAAAACTCAAACACCTAGAGCAGCTTGCACATCTTTGGTCCAGCCCACGAAATAGGTATCTTCCGCGTAAATGAGCGGACGTTTCATAAGCGCTGGATGTTGCAGGATCAAATCCACGGGATCTCCCGCCCGTTCAGTCTCACTTAACCCGCGCCATGTGGTGGACCGCGTGTTCAGCAAAACCTGCCCAAGATCTTTAAACCGTTTTTCAAGAAATGCCCGTTCTAAGGGGGTTGCACGAATATCGATGAAATCTGCGGACGGGAAAAGCTTTTGAACTTTGCGGCAGGTGTCGCAGGTCTTCAGGCCGTAAATAAGCACGCGTTTTCCTCACAAATTCGTCCAGATCGTCTTAGATGTCCGATATTCTCTTGAATTTGGCAAGGATCGACCAATTTATTATATGCGGGTTCGCTGATTGGTTGCATCGATTGGAAATTACAGACCGCACATATTCACCCACGGTCGAATGACCGCCTTGGAAACTAGATTTAAGGAGCACCAAAGACATGCCAAATGGCATCGTGAAGTGGTTCAACACCACAAAAGGCTATGGATTCATCGCGCCCGATGATGGTGGAAAGGACGTTTTTGTCCATATTTCAGCTGTTGAGCAAGCAGGGATGACCGGCCTCGCCGATGATCAAAAGGTTAGCTTTGAAACGACCGAAGGTCGCGACGGCCGTACAATGGCCGTTGATCTCAAAAGTACTTAGCATCATTTACAACAGATACTGACGGCGCCCGTTGGTTCGGCGCCGTTTAAACACCCAATTGCACTCAGTTGAAATTGCAGCCCTTTTGCCCAATCGGACAGTCCGCAGCGCGGGAACGCCGCTTTTTGGTCGCCCCATGGCGCAGCATGGCATTGTAACTGACATGCTGGTTCGGCGTACCACAACAGATCACCCCGCCGACAGTCACAGGCTGTAGGCCAGCCGGGCAGTAATTGTGTTTCGCATGATATGGGTAAATTTTACCTTCTGCCGCGACACTGCCCGCCGCCAACACGCCAAGACCCGCACCAAGCAGCAATCCAAGTGAAATACGCATATATCGTCCTTTTGGTTTTCTACGCCGCAAATCCCTAGGTGTAATTTGCCCTGTGCGTCGCCTCTGAGTCCAGACTTTTCTAGCTTAACGATTATTCGCTCGAAATTTTTTAAGGGCCCTCAGTCAGCACAGACTGGAATTCACGCCATTCTCCCTTACTCATCCCTGAGCTTTCCTGCGTAACAGCTTCGCCCGCGATCATTTTACGCACACAAACCAGCGCCTTAGAAGACAGTGTCGCACCTCCCATCCGATAATCTTCGAACGCGCCAAACGCAAACGGCACCCAATCCGCGACCAGCTTACACATTTCGTCCGCATAGACGCGGATTTCATATTGCGCATGCGCATCGGCGCGCAGGCGCAAAAAATGCAGCAAATTGTGCAAATCGACCTTCCAATACCACTGTGTGTAAATATTCGCCGGTAAATTCATCCGCGCCAATTCCCGCGCCAGGCCCTGTTGACCATCTTGATCAATCATTTCCTGATAATGATCATAGGCCCGCGCGCTGTCTGCTTTCAAATACTCTAACACGCGTTCGGCTTCGGCCCCTTCGAGGGCTGCGCCTCGGCCTTGATTGTTCACTACAGATTGCGCCGCCAAGTGTTCTGGGGCTGGAATATAAAACTCACGATCCAAAATCGAGTAGCGCGCAGAGTATTCATTTACGTTTGCCGTGCGGTGCCTGATCCATTGGCGCGCTACGAAAACGGGTAGTTTCACGTGCAACTTGATCTCGCACATTTCAAAGGGCGTAGAATGCCAGTGACGCATTAAATACCGGATGAGCCCTTCATCATTTTGAACAGATTTCGTACCTTTTCCATAGCTTACCCGGGCAGCCTGGCAAATTGCAGCATCATCGCCCATATAGTCGATGACCCGTACAAACCCATGATCCAGCACGGGATATGCCGTATAAAGATGCTGTTCCATACCAGGCGCAGTCGCACGACGGGTATGGTTGGACTGCGCCCGTTGGGCATCTATTTCAGCTTGGGCTTCGGTGCTGAGCGGCATCGCCGATCCTTTCACGATAGGAAGTGTTCCAGAGTTCTTCTATAACTTGTACTGCGTCAAACGAAACCAGAGATCCTTGATATCGTCTAACGTTTTGAAGAAATCTGCCCCGTGGGGTGTCGCCGCCTCGGTCTGCTGGAACACAACTTCGCCAGATTCATCGCCTTTCCCCTGTTCTTACGCTTTGTCCATGCTAACATTCTGAATACACAGGTAAGGGGAATGGAATGGGCTTGAAATACTTACACACGATGGTACGCGTGAAGGACTTGGATGCATCGATAAAGTTTTATGAACTGCTTGGCCTGAAGGAAACGCGCCGCCATGACAGCGAACAAGGTCGGTTCTCGCTTATTTTTATGGCGCCGCCTGGACAAGAAGACTGCCCCATCGAGCTAACCTATAATTGGGACGGAGATGACAAACTTCCGTCAGACAGCCGGCATTTCGGACATTTGGCCTATTCCGTGCCCAATATCTATGAAACATGTCAGCACTTGCAGGACAGTGGTATTGTGATCAATCGCCCGCCCCGCGATGGACGTATGGCGTTTGTGCGCAGTCCAGACAACATTTCCATTGAATTGCTTCAAGATGGTGCTTCTTTGCCCGTGGCCGAGCCCTGGGCAAGTATGGAAAACACCGGACATTGGTAAGTCACACCGCCATAGGCTTTGTGTTTCTGGTGTTGGCAAGCGCGGCCAACGCAGACTGTCGCTTGGCCCTTATCTTGGGCCTAGATGTGTCATCTTCGGTGGACGCAGACGAAGATCGCTTACAAAGAAACGGGCTGGCTACGGCTTTGTTGGCCCCCGAGGTCAAACAGGCATTTTTCGCATCCGACATGCCCGTGGCCCTGAGCGTGTTCGAATGGTCTGGCCGTTACAATCAAGAAGTCTTGTTGAATTGGACGATGATCAACTCTTCGGCTGCCTTAGGATTTGCCGCCGAAAAAATCGCGTCCTCCCGTCGCAGCCACAATGAGTTTCCAACTGCTATGGGATACGCGCTTGGGTTTGCCTCTGGACTATTTAAACGCGCCCCAGGGTGTTTGTTCAAAACGATCGACATGGCCGGAGACGGCAGCAACAATGAAGGCTTCCCCCCAAGTGCAGCCTACGCCGAGTTCGATTTTGCGGACGTCACCGTCAATGGCTTAGTGGTCAATGCGGCAGAGTTCGAAAGCGAGACGCAGTTAATCGACTTTTATAAATCAGAGGTCTTATTTGGCGCAGGTGCTTTTTTGGAGGTTGCTCAAGGATTTCAAGATTATGAGCGCGCCATGCGCCGAAAACTGGAAAGAGAAGTCCGCCCGCCATCGATAGGCGATGTCGGCTTTGATAGATTGTATGCCCCTGGCTAACCCTATGTCCTTTGCCAAATCTGTATGGGCCGGTGCGGTTTGCCTATCAATTTTGCTTGCTCCGACGCCATCGCTTGCAAGGACAGATTGCAGGCACGCCTTGGCTTTGGGATTGGATGTATCAGGCTCGGTTGACGCACGCGAATATCATCTGCAAATTAAAGGGCTTGTTGATGCGCTGGGGGCGTCTTCTGTTGTAAATGCTCTGCTATCCGACCCGTTATCATCGGTGCATCTGTATGTCTTCGAATGGAGCGGCCTGGACGATCAAACACCCCTGGTTGGTTGGTCCGAAATCAGCTCAGAGTCAGATATTTCAGACATTCAAGACGCATTGCGCGCCACAGTGCGCCGCGACGCAACGCCGGGCACAGCCTTAGGAGACGCGATGCAGACCGGGATGCATGCATTGGCAGATCGCGCATATTGCGACGTACGTACCTTGGACATTTCCGGGGATGGTAAATCCAATCAGGGGCCAGAGCCGTCAACCATTCGCGATGCCTTTAAGAAAGCAAACATAACAGTGAATGCGTTGGTCATTGGCGCAGATTCCTCGGGAACCGGGACTCTGCGCCAAGCAGAGATTGGAGAGCTGTCTTCGTATTTTCGCGCCAATGTTATCACAGGCGCTGAGGCTTTTGTTCAAATTGCATTGGGGTATCAGGATTATGCGCGGGCCATGACAGCAAAATTAGAGCGGGAACTCAAAACCATGATTGTGTCTCGGTACTAAAATTCGTGCCTTGCTTGCCCAACGCATCTGTATCACCTTAATAAATATATCGGATTTGGTCCGTCCAATACCGTTCCATGCGTCGCAACATTGTGGTGATCTCGTCGATCCCATCCCCGTTGATGATTTCCTTCTGGATCAGACCGTCTGCATGACGCGAGAACAGCTCTGACACAACATCACGGATTTCGCGCCCGCGTTCGGTCAGGCGAACGCGTACCGACCGGCGGT
This sequence comes from Paracoccaceae bacterium, assembly GCA_045106335.1. Taxonomy (GTDB): domain Bacteria; phylum Pseudomonadota; class Alphaproteobacteria; order Rhodobacterales; family Rhodobacteraceae; genus Aliishimia. The sequence goes on from JBGCEM010000026.1 coordinate 30,515, forward strand.
CAATTTCGCAGCGCTGGTGGTGCATATATCCCATTTCAACCAATTTCTTCAGGTTGTAGGACACGTTGCTGCCTTGGTAATACCCGCGGCTTTTCAATTCGCCCGCAGTGACTTCGTTGTCGCCGATGTTAAACAGCAACAGCGCCTGCACCGAATTAATTTCCAAGACGCCAACGCGTTCGAATTCGTCCTTGATGACGTCCAACAATAAGCGGTGCAAACGTTCGACCAATGACAGGGCTTCAAGATAGTTGATCATGAAGCCCGCTTCTTGTGGAGCCGCCTCCACAGGGTGTCGCATATCCATTTTCTTCTCCGACTCAAATCTGCTCTTGACGCAAGATGCGATCAAAACGGAAACATAACGTTAAATGCAATCAGTTCTGTGGAAGGCCGGATTTTATCTTTAATATCAAAGGGAAAAGTTCTTGCGGAGGGTCAGATTGGCCTGACACCCACGTGTATAAATCCTGATCATTTTCATTAAGCATGGCATCGTATTGGTGTAATTGCGCATCACTCATGTTGGAAAGTTCGCGATCAGCAAAGGCGGACAGGATCAAATCCATCTCTTTTATACCGCGCCGCATGGATCGCATTTTCAATCGTTTTAAGCGCGCGATTGGGTCCTCAGACATTGGACGGTTCCTGCAACATTTTGCGCAGACGTTTTTCGATCCGCCCCACATGTTCGGCTTTGGCCATCATATCCGCGCGAATCTGGCGCAATTCACTTAGCAAAGCGCGCGTGTCAGCGTTCTGTTCGTCTATGTCGGACGTCTCAACACCGGCCCCAACGCCGGTGATCAGCCAGGGCATCGACACCCCAAGCAGGCCCGACATCATTGACAACCGGTTCGCGCGCGGTTCCGCCAAATCCTCTTCCCATCGCGACAAAGTCGTCAGTTTCACGCCCAAACGTTTGGCAAATATCTCTGGGGTCATTCCAGCCGCTTCGCGCGCGGCCGCCAGGCGATCGCCAAAGGTCGCCACGTCGGCGTCATACCAATTTTCTGTTGTGTCTGTCATCGCTCATCCATACCTGAGTTTGCCGTTGCTCTTCCACCCCTAATGCGCCTATCACGCACAAGACCCAATGTAACAAAGAAGTTAACCTCATGGATTTCCTGTCTGCGACTCTGGCCCGCGTGAAACCGTCCCCCACAATTGCCGTGACCAACAAGGCCGCTGAATTGAAGCGCGCTGGCAAAGATGTCATCGGCCTTGGCGCGGGCGAGCCTGATTTTGACACGCCCCAGAACATCAAAGATGCCGCTGTTCAAGCGATTGCGGATGGCAAGACGAAATACACGGGCGTCGATGGTATTCCTGAACTGAAGCAGGCGATTTGTGACAAGTTCAAACGGGACAATGGGCTGGATTACGTGCCTGCACAGGTGTCTGTTTCGGGTGGCGGCAAACAGGTGTTGTATAACGCCTTGATGGCCACACTGAATGAGGGAGACGAAGTTGTGATTCCGGCCCCCTATTGGGTCAGCTATCCCGACATGGTGTTGTTGGCGGGGGGCACACCCGTTGTAGCGCAAGCTTCCGTCCAAACCGGCTACAAACTGACCGCAGATCAACTTGAGGCGGCGATTACGCCAAAGACAAAATGGTTTATCTTCAACTCACCCTCTAACCCGACCGGGGCAGGTTACACGTGGGACGAGTTGAAAGAGATCACAGACGTGTTGATGCGCCACCCCCATGTTTGGGTCATGACGGATGATATGTATGAACATCTGGCCTATGGCGATTTTAAATTCTGCACACCGGCAGAGGTGGAACCGGCGCTTTATGACCGCACCTTGACGGTAAATGGTGTCTCTAAGGCTTATGCTATGACGGGTTGGCGCATTGGATACGCCGCAGGACCGGAACATTTGATTGCAGCGATGCGCAAAGTGCAGAGCCAAAGCACATCAAACCCCTGCTCCATCAGCCAGTATGCCGCTGTGGAGGCCCTGAACGGTACACAGGATTTCATTCCTAAAAACAATGTGGTTTTCCAACGCCGCCGTGATTTGGTTGTCTCTATGCTCAACCAGACCAATGGCATCACCTGCCCAACGCCAGAGGGTGCGTTTTACGTCTACCCATCTATTGCTGGATGCATCGGCAAAACCGCGCCATCAGGCAAGCTGATTGATACGGACGAAGACTTTGCAACCGAACTCTTGGAAGCAGAAGGCGTGGCCGTGGTTTTTGGCGGTGCCTTTGGCATGAGCCCCAACTTTCGGGTCTCATACGCCACCTCAGATGAGGCCCTAGAGGAAGCCTGTTCTCGCATTCAACGCTTTTGCAACGCACTGCGCTGATGTCTTCGAATTTGTTTTTCAGGGTGCGAAAGAACGGTGTCGCCGTCTTTCGCGCTCTGAAAGACATTGAAACCCATCGCTTAGACCTGCGCCAAATCGCTGTGGTGAAAGAAGATACCGGCGATATGAAGCTCAAAGATCAGATCGAGTTGAGCGAAAGCGAACGCGAGACGATCAATGCTTGGATCAAAGCGCGCCAAAGCAGCGACACGAACCAAGCGCGCGAAATTTCGGATCAGTTGAATATGGCGGCACAATGGATTCAAGCCGACGCCAGCGATGCCGAAATTGCCGAGGCTGAGGCCCGAATTTTAATGTCTATCCATGATCTCAGATCAACATTGGTGCGGCGACTCGCAAAAATCGCGCGCAAATCCTCCTAAAGCCAGCCGACCACAATCGCCTTGAGGCACCTGCGCTTGGATGCAAATCTGCACTTTACGTGGAATCAGGAGGATGTGATGGGCGTGATGGAAATTTCGAGCTTTGCGGAAGGGAAATGGTTCAAACCTTCTGGCCCCATTCGCCAAGTCTATTCAGCCGTCACCGGGGTGGAAATCGGCAAAACGGGTTCTGGCGATTTGGATTTCGCGGCCATGCGGGATTACGCAATTACAAAGGGCGGCGCGCAATTGCGTCAACTGACGTTTCATGAGCGCGCCAAACGGCTAAAGGCGCTTGCGATTTATCTAAACGAGCGCCGCGACGCGCTTTATCAGCTGTCTTACATGACCGGCTCTACCAAAATGGACAGCATGGTCGATATTGATGGCGGGATCGGCACGCTTTTTGTCTATGCTTCCAAGGGCCGCAAAGAGATGCCTGATGGGGATGTTTATGTGGATGGCGAGCTGGAAGTTCTGTCAAAAACCGGCAGCTTTCAGGGGCTCCATTTTGCGACACCTTTGCTTGGTGTTTCGGTTCACATCAATGCGTTTAATTTTCCGGTCTGGGGCATGCTCGAAAAGCTGGCCCCCTGCCTGCTCGCGGGTATGCCAGCCATTGTGAAACCAGCAACAGACACCAGTTACCTAACCCAAGCCTGTTTTCGCATCATGATCGAAAGCGGCATTTTCCCAGAGGGTTCCATCCAACTCATCGTGGGCAGCACTGGCAATTTGCTCGATCTTTTGGATTGTCAGGACACGGTTGGGTTTACCGGCTCGGCCGACACCGCGCTTAAACTCCGCTCTAATCCTACACTTCTAGCGAATTCCGTGCGCTTTGTGGCGGAACAAGACAGCCTGAACGCATCTATTTTGGCCCCAGATTGCGCAGCCAGCGCCGATGAGCGCCGCATCTTCACCAAAGAGGTCGTGCGCGAAATGACTGTGAAAGCAGGGCAAAAATGCACGGCCATTCGGCGTATCATTGTTCCCAAGGCACAGCTAGACACGGTGATAACCGAAATATCTGAAAGCCTTGCGAAAATCACCATTGGCGATCCTGAGCGCGAAGATGTGCGCATGGGCGCTCTTGCTTCACAAGCGCAACGCCGCGATGTGCAAAGCAAAATCGATCTGATTGCTGCGGAAACCGAAATGGTTTTTGGCGCGCGTGACAGCGTGGCGACCTTGGGCGACGGGACAGCGGATGGTGCCTTTCAATCGCCCGTTCTGTTCCACTGCAAAGATCCCGCGAATGCCACCGCCATTCACAAGAACGAGGCCTTTGGCCCCGTGGCAACCGTCATGGCCTATGAGGATATGTCAGAAGCGATTGAGCTGGCCAACAAAGGCGGCGGTTCACTTGTGGCCTCTGTTGTGACCAAAGATGCCAGCCTTGCCAAAACCATTCTGCGCCAAGCCGGTCCCTATCACGGACGTCTCTATTTCAACTCAACCATGTCTGCGCGCGAGGCAACAGGTCACGGTGCCCCGATGCCCCATATGATCCATGGTGGACCGGGGCGTGCTGGTGGCGGTGAAGAATTGGGCGGCATCCGCGCGGTCAAACACTATATGCAAACCCTCGCGGTTCAAGGCAGCCCTGACATTCTAAGCGGCATTGCCGGTCAATGGATTCCCGGTGCCACCGAAACCCCGGCCCCAGCACATCCCTTCACGCGCAATTTTCACGACCTGTCGATTGGCGAGACGCTGACCACCGAGCCGCGCGAAATCACGATGGCGGATATTGAACATTTCGCAGAGTTCACAGGCGATACATTCTACGCCCATCTCGATGAAGAGGCCGCCAAGGCCAATCCCTTCTTCCCCGGTCGCGTAGCCCATGGTTATCTGCTGCTCTCCTTTGCCGCTGGCCTGTTTGTGCAACCGGACCCCGGCCCGGTTCTTGCTAATACCGGTCTGAATGCGTTGTCCTTTCAAAAACCTGTCTCACCGGGGGATCACATCCATGTGCGTCTCGTGGTTGCGCGCAAAACCCAACGCACAGCGGAATATGGACAGGTTGCGTGGCATGTGACGCTCTTTAATCAAGACGCTGAAACCTGCGCGACCTATGAACTACTCACCATGAACGCCTATGCCTAAGCTTGCGCCCGCCGTGCAGCCCTTTGTAGATGCCCTACACAAGACCGGGCGGCCACGGGTCTGGTCCATGGTGGTGACGATTTTTGGCGATGCGGTTTTACATCGCGGCGGGCGTATTTCAGTACAAGACCTACAATCCCTCACCGAGCCAATGCAAATCAGCGAAGGCAGCTTGCGCACCGCCATATCCCGCCTCGCTTCAGAGGGGTGGTTGATCGGAGAACGTGTTGGGCGCAACAGTTTTTACAGCCTCAGTGACGACGCCAAAAAGCAGACACAAGCCGCAGCACATCAGATCTATCGCACCCCAGCGCTTGATCCGGCCCCGTCTTGGGTGCTCGGGATTGGCGATGCGACACTTCCAAAAGGCGCGATTAAACTGACCAAGCAGGTTTCTGCTTGGACAAAGGCTAGAAATGCCGATGCAAACCACCCTGATCTCCTGATCATTGATGGAAAAATCGAACAATTACCCGACTGGGTGTCTGACGCGATCGTCCCAAACAATCGAACCAGCCAGATCAAAGAACTATGCACCCTGCTTACCCCGCTAAAGGATTTCGACCTTCCCGCCCATGACGCATTGGTTTTGCGCTCTCTCTTAATCCACTTTTGGCGGCGCATCGCGCTTGGAATTCCCGATCTCGCCTATGACCTCATGCCAAAGGACTGGATCGCACGGGACTGTCATCAATATGTTGCCCATAGCTATCAAGCCTTATTAGCCGCCTCTGAACAAGCGCTCCCAGACTTGCCCGTGGGTTCACACAAGATCGAACATAGACTTCAATCCTAAACATTACCATTTTCATTGATTTTTAAAATTTCGTAACATATCATCAGGGAAACCAAAACCGGAGTTCACACATGTATTCTCAAGGCCTCATTGGTGCAGATACACAAACCGAAGAAACGCCGGAATTTTTGGCCGCCTTTCAAGCGCGCATAGATGCGGATGAAAAGATCGAGCCAAATGACCCCATGCCCATGGGGTATCGCAAAACTCTGATCCGTCAAATCGGTCAGCACGCCCATTCTGAAATTGTCGGTATGTTGCCTGAGGGAAATTGGATCACCCGCGCCCCAACCCTGCGCCGCAAGGCGGCCCTTTTGGCCAAGGTTCAGGACGAAGGTGGCCACGGGCTTTATCTTTATTCTGCCGCTGAAACCCTTGGGGTCAGCCGCAAACAAATGACCGAAGAATTGCTTGATGGGCGGGCCAAATATTCCTCCATCTTTAACTACCCGACACCGACTTGGGCAGATATCGGCGCGATTGGCTGGCTGGTGGATGGTGCTGCAATTATGAACCAAATCCCACTTTGCCGTTGTTCCTATGGACCCTATGCACGCGCGATGATCCGGGTCTGCAAAGAAGAAAGCTTTCACCAGCGTCAGGGTTATGAAATCATGATCAAACTGGCACAAGGCTCACAAGAGCAAAAGGATATGGCCCAGGACGCTCTGAACCGGCTTTGGTGGCCTGTTCTGATGATGTTTGGCCCACATGACTCCGACAGCACCAATTCTGATCAATCCATGGCGTGGAAGATCAAGCGCTTCACCAATGACGAGCTGCGTCAAAAATTTGTCGACGCCACAATCCCACAAGTCGAATATCTCGGCCTCAGCGTGCCGGACCCGGATCTCAAATGGAATGACGAGAAACAGGGTTATGATTTTGGCGCATTGGACTGGGATGAGTTTTGGCGCGTTGTCAAAGGTGGCGGCATGATGAACCGGGATCGTATCAAAGCCCGCAAAAAAGCGTGGGAAGACGGTGAATGGGTGCGCGAAGCGGCCCTTGCACATGCTCAAAAACGTAAAGCCCGCAAAATCGCTGCTGAATAATCCCCCCACAGGAGACAGGTAATGTCCGACGAAATCCCCCTTTGGGAAGTCTTTATTCGCCCCCGCAACGGCCTTGCCCATCGCCATTGCGGCTCACTTCATGCGAGCGACGCTGAAATGGCCTTGCAAGCGGCGCGCGATGTTTATACGCGCCGCGGCGAAGGTCTGTCGGTTTGGGTCGTGCCCTCTTCGGCCATCTCCGCCTCTGATCCTGCAGGCAAGGCGGAAAATTTCGAGCCCAATGCTGAAAAAGTCTATCGCCATCCAACCTTTTACGACATCCCCGATGAAGTCGGGCATATGTAATGTCAGATGCACATTTCACCCTGTTGCTGCGTTTGGCAGACGATCATCTGATCCTTGGCCACCGTTTGTCTGAATGGTGCGGTCATGCGCCGATGCTCGAAGAAGACCTGTCGCTGCCTAATATCGCGCTTGATCTGATCGGTCAGTCCCGCGCACTTTACACCCATGCAGGCGAAATAGAGGGAAAAGGGCGCGATGAAGACGCGCTTGCCTATCTGCGCCATGAACGTGGATATGCAAACGCATTGATATGCGAACGCCCCAATGGGGATTTTGGGCATACAATGCTGCGTCAGCTCTATTTTTCACTGTTCATGGAACAATTCTGGCAAGGCTGTGCGCAATCAAGCGACAAAACCCTGTCAGACATTGCCAACAAGGCGATCAAAGAAACCACCTATCATATACGCCACTCCGCTGAATGGGTGATCCGTCTTGGCGATGGAACCCAAGAAAGCCATGAGCGCATGAAAGAGGCCCTAGACGATCTTGCCCCCTATCTAGGTGAGTTGTTTGAAAGCGATGAGACGACAAAAGCATGGGCAAAAGCGGGCCTTGCCCCTGATCCAAGCGATCTTTGCGCGGCTTGGGAACAGGCTTTGGCCCCTATTTTGGACGAAGCAACCCTTGGCCCCGTGAGCGTGACAACCGCAATCACTGGCGGGCGCGCGGGCAAACATACCGAAGATATGGGTCACCTTTTGTCAGATCTTCAATACATCCAACGCACCCATCCGGGGCAGACATGGTGATCACCGATCTCAGCCAAGCTGAGGCCTATGCCGCTGCAGCCGCAGTGCCCGATCCCGAAATCCCTGTCCTCACGATAGAAGATCTAGGGATATTGCGCGACGTCACGCTTTTGGACGGCAAAGCTACAGTCGAACTGGCCCCCACCTATACCGGCTGTCCGGCGGTTCTGGCAATTGAGCTTTCTGTCGAAACCGCCCTGCGCGATGCTGGCTTTGATCCCGTGATCAAACGCGTGATTTCCCCCCCTTGGACAACCGATTGGATCACCGATGAGGGTCGCGAAAAACTGCGGGCTTATGGAATTGCACCGCCTCAGAAGGCCGCCAACTCACCGCGGGCACTCTTTGGCGAAACGCAAGTGACTTGCCCGCGCTGCGCCTCCACCAACACAACCCGCATCTCCGAATTCGGCTCCACCGCCTGCAAAGCGCTTTATCGCTGCGATGCCTGCGCGGAACCCTTCGATTATTTTAAGTGTATCTGATGGCCGCTCCACGTTTTCACCAACTCACCCTCAAATCCGTTGATCAAGACACGGATGACGCGGTGCGTCTCACCTTTGACATTCCCGCCACTCTTGCAGCGGATTACGCCTTCACCCCCGGTCAATATCTGACCTTGCGCAGTGAGATTGATGGCCAAGACACGCGCCGCTCCTACTCGATCTGTAGCGCGATTGGCGAAGATTTATCGGTGGGCGTTAAGGCTATTGAGGGTGGCCTCTTCTCCAATCATGCCTTGACGCTGAAACCCGGTGACAGCCTTGATGTGATGACCCCGCAAGGTCGTTTCATGGCGCCTATTGGCGGCAAACACGACTATCTTTTGCTGGCGGCTGGTTCGGGTATCACCCCCATTCTGTCCATTGCCAAATCAGTGCTAGAGGGTGAACCTGACAGTACCATCACGCTGGCATACGCCAATCGCACAACCGATTCTGTGATGTTTCGCGAAGAGATCGAAGATCTCAAGGATCGCTTCATCACCCGTTTTCTGCTGACCCATGTGATGGACGAAGAGGCCCAAGACATTGAGCTTTTTAATGGCCGTCTAGATCGCGAGAAACTCGAAACCTTGCGCATCCGGGGCCTGATTGATCCAGCGCGCTATACTGCTATTTATATTTGCGGCCCCCAGCCTATGATTGATGCCGCAAGCGAAGCATTGCTGGCAATGGATGTCCCCCAAGAGCGTCTTAAGTTTGAGCTTTTCACACCCTCAACACCCCTGCGAACGGCTGGCGAAGCAAAAAAAGCGCGTGTTTCGAAAATAGGTGCAGAGGTAGAGGTGATCCTAGACGGGGCGAGCCGGAAATTCGCGCTTGAACCGGGTGAAGAGATGGTCAGTGCCGCCGCACGCGCCGGTCTTGAAATCCCCTATTCCTGCAACAACGGCATGTGCGCGACCTGTCGATGTAAGCTCGCGGTGGGCACTGCAGAAATGGCCCAAAACTTTTCGCTCGAGCCTTGGGAGACGGAGGCAGGCTTTATCCTTGCCTGTCAAACGCGCCCGACCTCGGATCGGATTGTGCTGGATTTTGACGCGGTCTGATTGCGCAACGTCCCCTAGCTCTACCTTATCCTGACAAACACAGGGGCGTGGCTCAGGGGTAAAGCGTCTGCTTTTCCCGCTCTGAATGTCGCACGTTCGAATTTCGTCATTCGCTTAAGGCGCGTTAACGCGATGGCCCAAATAGGACGCCTAGAACAAAGCCGTCTGCAAATCTTGCGCCACATTAGACCGCTCAATCAAACCACATTGGGAAAGCCAGGTTAAGCTTTGCTCATATTCCATGGGCCGCGCGAAAAAATATCCCTGAACCTGATTACAGCCAAGTTCTGATAGAATTTCAATCTCTGCACCTGTTTCAACCCCCTCGGCCAGCACCTCCACATCAAGACTGCGGGCAAGCTGCACCATGGCTGACACAAGACGCCTCTGATCCGGGCGGGTTTCAATATCTTGAACAAAGCTTTTGTCGATTTTAATCCGCTGCACCTCGAAACTGCGCATATTGGCAATCGAGGCATGTTCTGTTCCGAAGTCGTCCAGATCAATTGAAAACCCAGCTGCAGACAGCGCTTTTACATTCTCAATCAAATCATCCGAATGAGACGAGGACAGCACACTTTCCAACACCTCGACCGTCACATCCTCGGGCTGGAGACCAGCACCATCCACCAACCATTTGATCTGATTGATGATTGCGGTATCCAACAGTTGACGCGAGGCGAAATTCAATCCCACAGAGGGCACCATGTATCCTGCATTGCGCCATCCCTTAAGCGCATCCA
>JBGCEM010000027.1:0-5580 GCA_045106335.1 Paracoccaceae bacterium
CACTTCTGCAGGGTCCTGACCAGAGTCGATCATCTGGCTACCAAGCTCTACGCCCAAACCATCAGCAAAACCTTGGCAACGCTCGGTAGAAGAAGGTGAGCTAATGTAGTGGTTTACGCACAAGAAAGAGCCAATGCCGTCGCCAGCCGCACGCTGACCAGCAGCGAAACCTGCATCGTACTCAGGCTGACCAACATACATCAGCGCGCCAAGCTCACGTGCTTGGTCAGGTGATCCAGAGTTGATGATGATCACGTCAACACCACTGTCGACTGCGGCCTGAATTGGACCGGCCAAAACGTCATAGTCTGCGAGTGTTGTGATGATGCCGTCTGGACCAGACGCCGAGGCCTGCTCGATGATGCGTGCCATGTCTGCCAGGTCACCAGTTGGCGGGTTGCGGTATTCAACCGTAACACCCATCTGGTCGCCAGCAAGGGCCACACCGTTTTTGATCGTGTTCCACCAGCTGTCGCTGTCCGGAGCATGGCTTACGAGAACGTAACGTTCGCCTTCAGCGTGTGCCGGAGCAACAGCGCCGACGACAGCGAAAGCCGCCGCAGCAAATGCGGTAAATGTCTTTTTCACTTGAACCTCCCATTGGTCATTTTCGGTCCTTCCTCTGAACCGAGCGGAACGAATCAAGCGCCCCGCATTTAGAATATACATTCTATTTTTTTCATACGGCAACATAAAATTTTCATTTTTTGGACCTCAAGGCGCCAGTAGCTACCGCCAAAGAGATCGCGAGTGATAGTGATGCGGACAATGATCGGAACGCACCAAAGTCAATTTCCGAGACGATAAGAGGCACAACAGATGCCGAGTTGAACGGCAGGCTTGGCGTATCGCTCAGTGCGATTACCGGTAGCCCACGGCGGGCTGCTTCGTCGGCCAGGTCCACAGTTTCGGGACTGTAGGGGGCAAATGTAATTGCGATCAACACATCCCCGGCGCGCATGGCTTCGGTATGGGTCAATCGCCCCGACCCCCCATGTAAAACGCTGGGAATATGAAGCTTTTCGAACGCATAGGAAAGGTATGATGCAACGGGATGTGCGCGACGCAACCCCATCACATGTATCACCTGCGCGCCCGCAAGTGTTTGTACTGCCTGTTCCAAACAAGCTTCGTTTACCGTACTGGACAGTTGTTCAAGTGACTGGCGCCCGGCTTCTACAAATTCTGCTAAGATCCCCGTCGGGCTTGCATCCCCAAAATCGCGTAGATTTTGAATGCGCTCACTGTAATCGGGCATTTTGGAATGTATGGATTGGCGCACCAACTTTTGCATGTCCGAGTAGCCAGCAAAACCAATGACCTGACAAAACCGCATTACAGCAGATGGCTGCACATCTGCCCTTTCACTGATTTCAGCTACGGTCGAGAAGGCAATTTCGTTCGTATTTTGAAGAATATAGTCCGCACACTGACGCAAACGCTTTGGCAACGTTTCTTGGAGACGCGCAACTTTTGCGTAAAGCTCATCTAGGGTCTCAGGTGGTTGGACGTCTTCCATCTAGCACGCTCCTTGCACTGCGTATCGGCAAGCTAGAATGATAGTTAGGAAAATGGAACGCATATTCCAAAACGTTTCAAACAACATTCTGCTAAGCTAAAAGGTGAACCCAAGCGTTGATGAGAGCGTGTCCGCAGATCGGGTGGCAGATTATCAAGCGATGCTAGTCGTTCTGCTATCCCTCAACCTTTTAGCTTATATGCGAAAGAGCCGTCATGACCCCTCTTAGTTCGGCGAGCCCTTTCAATCTACCAATAGCCGGATAGCCAGGCTGCGCGCTACGACTTTGATCATCAAGGATATCTTGACCATGATCCGGGCGGAAGGGAATAGAGCAATCCGATCGTCCGGCTATTTGCCGACGTCTTTCTTCTTTCAGAACCGCGCCAATCAAAGCGACCATATCAGTGTCGCCGCCTAGATGTTCTGCTTCGTGAAATGAACCACGAAGTTCGGTGCTTTCACGCGTGACATTGCGCAAATGAAGAAAGTGAACCCGATCCCCCAGCCGTGTCATCATACCGGGCAGATCATTATCTGGCCGCGCACCAAGTGAACCCGAACACAGGGTGATACCATTCGCAGGAATGTCCACGGCCTCCATGATTTTGCGATATTGCGCTTCGGTTGACATAATGCGGGGGAGTCCAAGCAAAGGAAATGGAGGATCATCTGGGTGACAGCACAGCCTGATCCCAAGTTCCTGTGCCAAAGGTGCGACTTGCTCTAGAAAGTCGATTAGGCGGCTTCTTAATCCTTCCTCTGACATGGACGCGTATTCGGAAAGATGTTGTCGGACATCCTCAAGCGAAAACGAGTCCGCCGCACCGGGCAGGCCAAAGACAACATTATGTGCGATTTGTTCTTGTTGGTTAGGGCTCATTGCCGCGTATCGCTGGGCTGCGGTTTCCAGAAGTTGCGCAGAGTAATCGTCGACAGCACCAAAGCGTTTCAGAATGTGAACGTCGAAGGCCACAAAATCTATCAAGTCAAAACGCATACACGTGGCGCTGTTGGGCAACCGGAAAGCAAGGTCAGTCCGCGTCCAGTCGAGTACGGGCATGAAGTTATAGCACACAACGTCAATTCCAGCAGCAGCAAGGTTTCGCAGGCTTTCTTTGTAGTTGGCAATATGGCTTCGCCAGTCACCCTGCTGTTTCTTTATGTCTTCTGTTACGGGTAAGCTCTCAACGACATCCCACATTAACCCAGACGGCTTGCCATCGGCACAGAGCGAGATTTCCGCTTGTCTTTGAGCGATTTCACAGGCCGTCCAAGTGTCACCTGTCGGTACGTGATGCAGTGCTGATACAACACCTTCAACGCCGGCCTGACGCATATCATTCAAGGATACTTGGTCTTTTGGGCCAAACCATCGCCAAGTCTGCTTCATCTTGCTGTCCTCTGCCTTGGTGCGTCTTGATGCGTGCATTGCAAGCATAAAGGATTCGGGACGTCAAACTGGGTGGCCACACTTATGCGCTTACAGGTATACTAGCTGGAATGTTCGAAGACGGGTGGATGCCGAAGATTGACGCAAGAGCCGAGGCATAAATGCGTCTTGGGAAAGTTCCGCGCCGCGCAAGGCCATTTTTGGCGTCGGCAACCCTACTGAGTACATATAAATTGGATAGGGTTCGTGCTGAGGTGAGGAAATGTGTTTATGAAACTCTCTGATATTGCGGCGCAAACGCACACCGTTCAAGACGCTGTTGGGATGATCGCGGCGCACTATCCACTTGATTTCGTGACACTTCATCTTTTTCGATCCGGCGAAGATGCCCAAAATAAACCGTATGTCCGCACAACCTATCCCCACGCCTGGGTAAGCCACTATCTATTGAACGACTACGTGCGTATTGACCCCGTTCTACAGATGGCAGAACGGATAGCCGGGCCTTTTTGCTGGTCCACCATTGTTCCCGAAGGTCCGCAAATTGCGATGATGAAGCAGGCCCGCAATCATGGACTGGGTCAGACTGGTTTCAGCGTGCGCCACGTTGATCCGATCGGGCGACGTAGTGTGCTGTCGTTCAATGCGCGCGAAGCGGTAGGCGGCGATACATGGGTCCCGTATTTAGAAGATACCCGAGATGAATTAATCCAATTGGCGTATGAGATTCATCACATGGCATTGACTGAAATCTACAAAGATCAGGAGGCGCCGCCCCAACTCTCGCCGCGCGAAATTGAGTGCTTGAAATGGACGGCTCAGGGCAAGGCGCATACTGACATCGCGATCATCCTTGAATTGTCGGAACACACGGTGCGCGGATATCTTAAAGACGCGCGCAAAAAACTGGACTGCGTCACGCTTGCACAAGCCGTGTCCAAAGCCGCCGCGCTTGGCCTAATCTAGAACGCTTTTTTCACCAAAAAGCCGACATGCCACTGCACCCCCCCAATTGCGGGGATTTCTGAACATTGCTCTGCAGCATAGCTTTGAGTTGTTCCGCAAAGGCGGACGTTTTGAAGCGAAAGGGAAAGACATGACACAGATGAATGCAGTGGGATGGTTTGACATCTACGTTGACCAAATGGCGCGTGCCGAAGACTTCTACAAGGCCGTTCTGGGGGCAGAGATGGAAGACATGAGCGACCCGACCGGCGAAACTGAAATGAAAAGCTTTGTGGCGAATATGGAAGCCTATGGCGCTGCCGGTGCTTTGGTCAAAGCGCCTTACGCGAAGCCGGGGCCTGGTGGCACGCAGATCTACTTTTCGGTCGAAGACTGCGCGACCCAACAAGCCCGCATCGAGGCGGCAGGGGGTCAAATTGTCCGCCCGAAATTCTCGATCGGTGAGTTTGGTTACGTCGCGCTAGCAAAAGACACCGAAGGCAACATGATTGGTTTTAACTCTTTGAAGTGACAGCTTGAAAATGGAGAAACCCATGGCGCAACTAGACGAACTGACAACCGCCATCGAGACTTATTTCGCGGCAATACATGAGTGTGATGTGGCGAAGCTGGATGCTATTTTTCACCCGCAATCCAGCTTGTTTGATGCAGACAACGGAGAGGTGTTTGTAGAGCCGATTAAGAGTTTCCGCGCGGATGTGGCAGGGCGAACGTCTCCGCACAGCGCGGGGCAAGCTGTTGAGGCGGAAATCCTGATGATCGATTTTTTATCTCCGCTCAGCGCGACAGTGAAAATCCGAATTCGGGCTCATCAGAATATCTTTTTGGACCATCTTGGTTTTGTGAAGGGAAGTACAGGCTGGAAGATCGTTTCAAAGATTTGGCACCTCGAGCAGGTTCTACCGTGATCGATGTGTGTTCCAAAGCCAGCCTCTGAATGCTGTGGCTTAACACAAAAGCCTGCAAAATCGCTGTCGGCCACAATGAAAGCGGCTGACAGCGCACCAAACGAATTATAGCTTTTCGAGTTTAACCTTTGTCATCGCAGATCCCTTATCGCCTTCGAGCAAAGCGAGAGGCCGCGAAAACGTGTTTCAAGTTTTACTCGAAACGCTTTAGGCCCGATCGACCCGTCGCGGCAATGTGGAAGATTAATCGAACACAGGTATTTCAGTCGAGTTGGTCGGTTTTATCTTCTTTCGCATCATCTCCTGCCCATCTCGCAAAGAGGTGGATTAGAATGACAATCATGGACAGTGGAACCGCCACGGATATCCAGACCATTGGAATTCCTAGTGTATCTGCTGTCAGGCCTGATTGCCGTGCAAGGTATCCTTTTGCAAAGCCGCCGCGCAGTCCGATGAAGCAAAAATAGATCACGGGCAGGATGAAAGTCAGCACAGCAAGGCTTTGAATAGCTTTCGCAAAAGCCGCCAGCACATGAGGTGGTTCAGGGAAAACACTTTGCATCAAAACCGCATCTGATTGTGTCTTGAATGATAGCGTCGCACCCAGCAACCCGGTCCACACCATCGCGTAGCGGGCGACGTCTTCGGTCCAAACGGGGGGCGAAGAGAAGACATAACGCGCGATGATCTGCACGACGACGGTCAGAAACATCACACAAACTGCAAAGACGGCAACGCGGCGCATCAGCAGGTGCAAGTTGTCGCTTGTGCTAAGGATCAGGTTGCGCATGTGT